>DASUMC010000197.1:0-6588 GCA_036277855.1 Actinomycetota bacterium | reverse complement strand
GCATCCCACGGGCCACGCTCGGGGCGACCGTCGTTTCGGTACAGCAGGTGGTCGCCGAGCCAGATCGAGTCGAAGCCGACCTCCTCGGCCGCGCGCGCCATCCCCGCGAGCTCCGGCCAGCGGACGTCGCGCTCGACCTCGGGGAGCTGCACGCCGACGGACACCGGCCGGGCCATCGGCGGAGTGTACGCGGGCGAGGACTCAGCCCTTCCCCGCGAGCGCGTCGAGCGCGGCCTTCATCCGCTGGATCGGCCCCTTCAGGGCGAGCTCCTCGGCGAGCGCATCGAGGCCTTCGTCGTCGCGCTCACCCCTCCATCGGTCGACCGGCGCGACCGCGTTCACCGGCACCAGCCGCTGCATCGTCGCCACGTAGTCGGCACTCTCCACCAGACGCGCCCGGAGCGCCGGCTTGCCTTTGAGCGGGCCCGCCCTCGGCTCCGAGGAACGGGCGTCCTGCAGGAGCTCGTCGAGCGACCCGTACGTCTGCACGAGCGCACGCGCCGTCTTCTCGCCGACCCCGCGGACCCCCGGCAGGGCGTCGCTGGCATCGCCGCGCAGGATCGCGAAGTCGAGGTACCGGGACGCGGGCACGCCGTGCTTCTCGAGCACGCCCGCCTCGTCCAGGTCGAGCAGCTCGGAGACGCCGCGCAACGTGAACAGCAGCTTCACGTTCGGATCCCGCACGAGCTGGATCAGGTCTCGGTCGCCGCTCACGATCTCGATGCGATCGCGTTTCGAGGCGCTCGCGCAGATCGCGCCGATCGCGTCCTCGGCCTCCCAGCCGCGGGTCATCGCCTGCGACATGCCCGTGAGGTCCAGGACCTGTCGCAGCATCGGGAACTGTTCGGGTAGGTCCTCGGGGTCCTCGGGACGGTTGGCCTTGTAGCCCGCGTACATGTCCGTCCGAGCGACGGGCCGCCACTCGTGATCGTAGACGTGGACGACCTCGCCCGGCCGCCGCGTGACGAGCAGACGCGTGGTCATGTCGAGGTATCCGTGCACGGCGCCGACCGGCCGTCCCCCGGGTGAGCGGAGGTCCTGCCCCCACGCGAAGAACGCGCGGTACATCAGGCTCGAGACATCCAAGAGGAGTCGATGCATGTGGGAGAGCGTAGCCGGGTCTCGGGCTCGATCCCCCGTCCGTGAGGACCGGGAGCCTTATCGGATCATGCCTCGCCCGGCCACGCCACGTGAAGTGCATCCAGAAGGTCGATGTCGCCTGGCGAGTGCCCGCATTCCGTGAAGTAGCGCGCCAGCTCGCTGCGATGCTGCGTTCCGTGGTTCACGACGTGCGCGACGATCAACCAACGCGGGACCACGTCGTCAGGATCCTTGCTGAGCGCCATCGACTCGGTCAGTCCCGCGTCGTCGAGGGACTCCGCGTACCTCCGCAGGCGGGCGTCCTCTTCGAGACTGAAGGCGTGGAGGGCCGGGAGGTCGTCGAGCTCGAACCCGTGGTCCCACACGTACGTATCCCCGACGTCGTTCCCGATGCAGAACTCGCGCCAGCTCCAGTCGACGTCGACGAGGTGTCGGAGCGTCTGGAAGGCGCTGCCGTGGTCGAGGACCGCCGCCTTCTGAAATTCCGCATCGGAGAGGCCGGCCGCCGTCGTCAGGATGCGATCGTTCGCCGACGCGTGGAAGCGCACGAGCGCGAGCAGGCTGTCGCTATCCATCAAAGCCCATCCTAGGTGCGATTCGGCCTCGGTGGGCATCTCGCTCGCGCGCCGTCCAGATTCTCGGCGCCGCGGAAGGACAGGCGGTCACGCGGGGACGGTACCCGCTCCCAGCGAGATGTTTAGGTCCGAGGTTCCTGGGTAGCGAGGCTCGCGTTCCCCGTTGAGCCGGGGGGAAGGAGGCCGAGATGAGACGTCGAGCGCTCCTCTCGCTCGTCGTGCTTGGGCTGGCGATGGCACTGGTCCCACCAGCGCAAGCGGCGACGGATGCCCGCGTCACCGTTGACAACACGGCTGGGAGCTACCAGCTGGCCAACGACGGCGGCACTGACGAGACGATGATCCGATGTAGCGAGGGTCGTCGTCAACAGAACGAGCCCACGATCGCGGTCGACCCATCGGATACCGACGTGGTCGTCGCCGGTTCGAACGACTACTGCTCCGCGATCGTGAACAACGAGGTCTGGGCGGGCTACTACCGCTCGGAGGACGGCGGAACGACATGGGCGAACAGCCTGGTCCCGGGGTATCCGGACGACACATCGGAGGCGGGTGAGGCGTCGCCGGTCCACGGGAAGTGTGGAGCGTCCGGTGATCCGACGCAGGCCTTCGACGGTGATGGGAACCTGTTCTACGGGTTCATCTGCTTCAACCGGAGCAAGCCGATCAACGGTGGTGTGTACGTGGCCAGGTACTCGGACCACGGCGCGCACTACGACCAGACGGTCCTCGTGAAGCGGGGGACCCCGTCGGGCCAGTTCCAAGCCGGACTGTTCCAGGACAAGATCAACCTCACGACGGATCAGACGGACGGGGATCACGCGGGCAACGTGTACGTTGCCTGGTCCGAGTACCATGCCTTCGCCCCGACGAACGCCGTGCTCGTCTCCCGCTCGACGAACGGGGGCGATTCGTTCTCCAGGCCAACTCGGGTCACTCCCCAAGAGCAAGGGACGGCGTCGTTCGCCGATCTGGCGGTCGGCCCGGACGGGACCGTGTATCTGACCTACCTGACCTACCCGTCGAGCGCTCGCCCGACCGCGGACGTCTGGCTGCTCTCGTCGACGGACGGCGGCGTCTCCTTCGGCGACCCGGTCAACGTCGCGTCGGTGGAGCTGTTCGACTCGAACCAGTTCGCGGGTGCGACCGGCACGGTGGACTGCGGCGACGGACCGTTCGCCTGCGAGAGCGGCTTCACGTTCTCGAGGTTCTTCACGAACTCGGCCGTCGCGGCCGACGAGACGGGCGTCCACGTCGTCTGGGCCTCGGAGCTTCCCAGCGGGCAGAACCAGGTCTTCGTCCGGAACTCGTCGGACGGAGGGGAGACCTGGGACGACGACCCTTTCACCCTCGACCCTCAGGAGGCGGGCCATCAGTGGTTCCCGGATGTCGCGTCGGCCGACGGGACGATCACCGTCATCTTCTACGACTCGCGGGGCGACCCCGGCTACGACCCGGACATCCCGCCGGGCAATACGGCGGAGGGCGTGAACTCCGGTGACGTCGTGCAGGCCTTCGTCGCGCAGTCGACCGACGGGGGCGTCTCGTGGATCGAGACGCAGGTGAGCAGCGCTGGGAGCAACTTCGGTTGGGAGACGCACGGCTCCCGGCGCGTCGGGTTCTGGGGCGACTACCTCTACGTCTCGTCGGTTCCGGGCGCCGTCAACGTCGCGTGGACGGACTCGCGGGACCTGGGTCCCGGCGTCGATCCCAGGGATGGGGCCTCCGACAACGGGTTCAGCGTCTTCCAGGACAACTGCGTCTACGACCCGAACGACATCAACGCGCCGGCGTACATCACGCCGACGATCGGCGATCCGTGCCTCGACGATGGAGGCCTCGACCAGAACATCTACGGCGCCCGTCTGTAGGAGGCGTCGTCACGCACCGCGGGAAGGGGCGCCGGCCCAACGGCCGGCGCCCCTACCGTTCATCCTTCGGCTCCTTCGAGCGTTCCCGCTCGGCCCGGCGCCACGCTTCAACGTCGAGCCCTTCCCACGGGTCGTAGTCGACCTCGAGGGCCTCCTGCGGTGGACGCTCGTCCTCGGGCACGTTGCGCAGGTTCACCCGGATCCGGTACCAGGCGGTGGAGCGCCCGCGCATCGGATCGACCATCACGTCGGCCGGTTGGAGCGCGGCGGCCACCTCGGGATGTCGCGCCTTCCATCGCTCGAATCCCTGCGTCGCCTCGGCCTCGGTCGCCGCGCGAGCGATCTCGATCAGCGGCGCCGTGGTCCGTCGCCGGCCGGTCGGGCCTGTCCGCTTCCCCGGCGCGGGCGGCGGGACGACGCCCTCCTTCTGCGGCGTGCCCCGCCGGCGCTTCGACGGCTGGACGCGGGCCGGCTCGCCCTCCTGCTTCGCGTACTGCGGCGGCCACGGCGCGTCGCCGAACCCCGCCGCCTCGTGCTGCGCCGCGAGCTCGAGGAGCGGTTCGAGGGAGCCTGGCGCGTCGTCGATGCCCTCGGTCGGGTCGCCGTTGTCGGCGAAACGTGCCGGCACCGTGTCGATCGTGAACGCGTCCGGATCGCACCCGGGGACCTCGTCCCATCGCAGCGGCGTCGAGACGCGAGCGTCGGGCGTCGGGCGGGCCGAGTACTGCGACGCAACGGTGCGGTCCTTCGCGTTCTGGTTGTAGTCGAGGAACACGCCGTGACGCTCCTCCTTCCACCAGCGGCTCGTCGCCAGGTCGGGAGCGCGGCGTTCGACCTCCCGGGCGAC
This sequence comes from Actinomycetota bacterium, assembly GCA_036277855.1. GTDB lineage: Bacteria > Actinomycetota > UBA4738 > UBA4738 > HRBIN12 > DASSJM01. Next base: position 2,194 of record DASUMC010000197.1, on the reverse strand, counting down.
CGCGAGCGCCGCCCGCCGCACCTCGGGGAACGTCCAGCGGCGTTCGACCCGCGCGTACACGTGCATCCCGCGCGACCCCGAGGTCTTCGGCCACCCTTCGAGACCGAAGTCCTCGAGCACCTCCTTCGTGACCATCGCGACGTCGCGGATCTGGGGCCACTCGATGCCCGGGACCGGATCGAGGTCGACGCGCAGCTCGTCGGGATGCTCGAGGTCGTCCGCGCGCACCGGGTGCGGATTCAGGTCGATGCATCCGAGGTTCACGATCCACACGAGCTGCGCGCCGTCGTGGACGACGATCTCCTCCGCGGTGCGGCCCGAGGGGAAGCTGAGCTCCACGGTCTCGATCCAATCGGGCCGCGATGCGGGCGCGCGCTTCTGGAAGAAGAACTCGCCCTCGGCACCGTTCACGAACCGCTTCAACGCCATCGGGCGGCCGGCGATCCCGCGGAGGGCCCCATCCGCAACGGCGAGGTAATAGCGGACCAGGTCGAGCTTCGTGTGCCCGGTCGTCGGGAAGAACACCTTGTCCGGGTTCGAGACGGTCACCTCGCGGCCGGCGACCTCGAGGATCTCCTTGCGAGCGGGCATATCGACACGATAGGAGGGCGAGGGGGCCCCCGCGACCCGGGTCCGTCGAACCGGTATCCTGTGCGCGTGGACTTCTACCGTACGAGAGAGGGCAAGACGCTCCGGATCGGGGAGTCCGACGACGGGATGCTGAGCGTCGAGATCCTGAAGGATGGTGCCTGGACCGCCGCCCCGCTCGGCATGATCGGCCTGCGACTCTCCCCGGAGACGCGCCGGTTGAAGGCGTCGGAGATCAAGACACTTCCCAACTGAGCGACCCGCACCGAGGCCGAACCGCAATGGTGTCGTTCGCCGAACGGTCAGAGGCGCTCGTCTAGCATCCGACGATGCGCATCCTCCTGTGGCACGGGTGGCTCCTCGAGGGTTCGGGGTCCAACGTGGCAACCGCGCGCGTGGCCGAGCACTACCGCGCCGCGGGTCACGATGTGCTGCTCTTGTGCCAGGAGCAGCATCCCGAGCGGTACCCGTGGATCGACGCGTTCGGAGCGGTCGATGCCGACGGGCCGTCGAGACTCACATCCCAAGCTGTGCGAAGCGCGCCTGGGCGGTGCGTCGTGCTCCGACCCCGGATCGGCTCGATGATCCCCGTCTTCGTCGTCGACCGGTACGAAGGGTTCGACGAGGTCTGTCGGTTCGTCGACCTCTCGGATGACGACCTCGGCTCCTACCTGCGGGCGAACGTGGATGCGCTGCGCGCGGCCGCCGCGTGGCACGGGACGGAGATCACGTTCACGGGTCACGCGATCCCCGGTGCCGCGATCGGCAGACGCGCGCTCGGCGCGGGCCGGTACGTCGCGAAGATCCACGGCAGCGACATCGAGTACGCGGTGCGGATCCAGGAGCGGTACCGCGAGCTCGCGCGGGAGGGTCTCGAGGCGGCGCGCGCCGTCGTCGGGCCGACCGGCGATGTGCTCGCGCGTTGCTCGGCCTTGGTCCCGGGGATCGAGGGGCTCGTCCGGATCGTCCCGCCGGGCGTCGAGGTCTCCGCGTTCCGGCCGCGACCGCCAACCGAGGCCTTGCTCGATGCCGCCGAGCTGCTCGACAAGGACCCGGACACGGCTCGCGGACGGCCCGTGTCGATCGACGAGCAGGTGGAGCGCGCCCTCGACGATCGGCAGGCCGGGGCGCTCGATGCGCTCGCGGAGACCTACGACCAGGCGGTGCCCGAGCCGGACGCAGCGGCGCGGCTCCGACGTCTCGCCGGTACGACCGGACCGATCGTCGGCTATCTCGGCAAGCTGATCCCCCAGAAGGGCGTCGAGCTGATGCTCCAGGCGCACCGGACGGCGCACCACGAGGCGCACGCGCTGGTGATCGGGTTCGGCTCGTACCGCGAGTGGCTCGCCGCGCTCGCGATCGCGCTCGAGCGCGGCGATGGCGAGGCGCTCGCATGGCTGCGCGAGGTCCGCGAGATCCCGATCGAGGCCGGGCCCGATCCCGGTGCGCGGGCGGGGGAGCGAGACGTGACGTTCACGGGCCGTCTCGACCACCGGTACGCCCCCGACGCGCTCGCCTCGATGGACGTAATGGTGGTGCCGTCGATCCTTCCCGAGGCGTTCGGGATGGTGGCCGCCGAGGGCGCGGCCGCGGGCGCCCTCCCGCT
>DASUMC010000196.1:0-4056 GCA_036277855.1 Actinomycetota bacterium | reverse complement strand
GGTGTGGGAGTAGTCGCCGGTCAGGATGCTCGCGCGGCTGGGGCAGCAGAGCGGGTTGACGACGAAGGCGTCGGGGAACGTCACGCCGGCGCCGGCGAGCCGCTCCGACAGGATCGGCATCGCCCACAGGGTGTCCCATCGCTGATCGTCGGTCACGATCAGGACGATGTCGGGCGGGGCCGCTCTCTCGGAGCCGGCAGACACGGGAGCGATCGCCGTCGAGGCCCGGGCGGCGGGATCGGCCGGGACGAGGACCAACAACGCCCCGAGGGCGATCGCGGTGACGTGCCTCACGCGCTCCGGTACGCCTCGAGGGTCGCGGCCAGCCGCGACACGTCGCCCTCGAACGCCGGAGCATCCACCACGTTCACGAGCTCGTACGGATCGTCCCGGAGAGCGTAGAGCTCGCGCTCCCCCGTCCCGAGCTCGATGTACGCGAACCGCCGGGTGCGGATCTCCCACCACGCTGGGATCGCCGAGTCACCGACCCATTCGGCGAACACCTCGCCCGGCAGCCCTTCCCGGCTGCCGGTCGAGAGCAGCGGCACGAGGCTCATCCCGTCGAACGCCGTCGGGACCGACACGCCCGAGAGCTCGGCGATCGTGGGGGCGATGTCGGCGGTGGAGACGATCGCTCGCTCGGTCCGATGCGGGGCTCCCGGGATCCGGATGATGAAGGGGACGCCCAGGCACGCCTCGTACGGACAGCTCTTCTTGGTCCATCGGTGTTCGCCGAACGCCAGCCCATTGTCCGAGGTGAACACGACGACCGTGTCGGCGAGGTCACCGCGCGCTCGGACCGCGCTCATGATCCGGGAGATCGCATCGTCGACCGCGAGGAGCGCCGCGTACGAGTCCCTCCGATGCTCGCGCTGCTGCGCTCGCTGCGCATCGCCCATCGGTGCCAGGTGGCGAACCCAGGCCGGCTTGTCGGAGACGTCGGGCTCCCCGACCGACGGCGGCGAGGGCACCGCCACCCCCGAGAACGCCCCCTCGTCCCGGGGCGCCGCCACCCAGGGCGGGTGTGGCGCCGTCGGGGCGAACCAGAGGAAGAAGGGGCGATCGGCCGGTGCCTCGCGGACGAACTCGGTCGCCTGCTCGGCGAGGACGTCGGTCGCGTAGTCGGCGTCCGTGTGCCCGTACCGGACGACGTGGTCCTGCTCGAACATCGAGTAGTCGTAGTACAGGCTCGTCACCGGACCGTGCTCACGACCCCACCACCGGTCCCACCCGGCCGGGACGAACGCCGGCCGCTCGAACGGGTACAGGTTCAGGTACTTGCCGACCAGTCCGGTGTGGTAGCCCGCGGCCCGCAACCACGTCGCGAGCGTCGAGCTCTCCTCGAACAGGTGCGCGTCCTCGTTGTCCCGGACCCCGGTGTGGTGTGAGAACCGTCCGGTGAGCATCGTCGCCCGCGAAGGGCAGCACAGCGGCGTGTTCACGAACCCGTTCTCGAACACGATCCAGTGGTCCCTCGGATCGAGCGCCCTACGTTGCAGGAACGGCATCACCTCGTAGGGGTTGGGGATCGATTCGTCCGATTGGTCGTCCGTCACGATCACGATCACGTTCGGTCGGGGGTCCTCCGTGCCTCGGACCTCCGGGAGCGCCGCGAGGCTCCACCCAAGGGCAAGGACGGCGAGGCCGACCGCCAGGCCCGGGCGGACGCCGGGGCGCGCTCGTCTCTGTCTCGGCGCGGCCCGCGTTGCATTCATCCGAGCTTCCGCAGCGACCAGATGTTCTCCGCCGGCCACCGACGTGCCCACCCGACCGGCGCGAAGTCCGGGTACGTGGTCCGGGGACGGGTGGGCGGCCGCAGCTCGACCAGGTCGAGCACCTCGAAGCCGTTCGATCGGAACAGCCGGATCCAGTCGCCGTAGGCGAGTTGGAACTCGACCGTCTCCCAGGTCGCCCGCCGCAGGCCGAAGTAGCTGCGGAGCAGCTCGGGACCCGGCGGTTGCTCGCCGTCGCCCCAGCAGAGCCAGATCAGCGGGCTGGCGATGTTGAAGGCGAACGCACCGCCCGGACGCAACAGCCGGGCGACCTCGGGCACCGTCAGGTACGGATCGGCGAACGTCATGGCGCCGTGATCGCAGAACACGATGTCGAAGCTCTCGTCCGCGAACGGCGCGCGTTCGGCGTTCGCGTTCACGAACGGCACCAGCTGTGAGACCTCGGCGGCGAGCCGGCGGGCGTGGGCGAGCTGGCGGATCGACAGATCCAACCCCGTCGGGCGAGCCCCCCGGCGCGCCAGCGCGATCGACCACTGGCCGCCGCCGCACCCGAGCTCGAGCATCCGCTTGCCCTTGACGTCGCCGAGGATGTCGAGCTCGGACTCCGGGATGCCCCACGTCCCCCACGCCGGACGGTCGAAACGGTTGAGCTGCGACCCGTGCTCGCGCTGGTAGTCGTCCGCCTCGCGGTTCCAGTTCGCGCGGTTGCGGCGGATGTAGGCGGGCTGGGCCGGGGCGCTCGGACGGGTGCCACTCGGCGGCGTGACCGGTGCGGACCTGCGAACGGTGCTCACCGGTCGAGCCATCCGGCATCACGATCGTGCTCGTCTGCGACCAGTCCCGCGGCGATCGACAGGGCGACCTCGGCCGGCCGCCGCCCGCCGAGGTCGAGGCCGAGCGGGGATCGGATGCGCGAGAGGTCCTCCTCGCCGAACCCCATCGATCGCAGCTCCTCGACGTAGGGGCCCACGTGGCGGCGGCTCCCCATCACGCCGATGAACCGCGCCGGTGAACGCAGGGCGCCGGCGAGCGCCGACGCGATCCCCGGCGCGTCGTGGTCGGTGAAGACCAGGCGGGTGTCGGCGTCGATCTCCACGTCGCCGAGCTGGCGCACGACCCGCATCGAGGCCGCATCGTCATCGGTGACGCGCTCCGGACGCGTCTCGACCAGGATGGGCGCGAACCCGAGACCCGGCGCGAGCCGCGCCAGCTCGCGCGCCACGTCGGTGGCCGAGACGACCACGAGGGCCGGCGCGCGCCGGGACGGTTCGAGGTACACCTCGACGTCGCCGAGCTCGTGGTGGTACGTGCGGATCCCTGGTTCGCCCGACGCGAGGATCTCGGCGGCGTCGCGAACGGCCGCCTCGTCGAACTCGGCGCACCCGAGCGTCCCACGGACCTCGCCGCCCGGAACGATCCGCAGCGAGTTGCCGACCGCGCAGGGCGGCGAGCCGTGCACCCTGACCGCCTTGGCCTCCACGGAGCCGACCACCGGGGACGCGGGCCGATCCGCCTCGCCTGCATCACCTTGACCCGTCGGGTGCGCCCCGGTCCGGCCGCCGAGCAGCTCGACGGCGTGCGGCAACACGGGCAGCATGGCCTCGAGGCTCTCGCGGACGCCCTTCGGGCTGCCGGGGAGGTTCACGATCAGCGTGGCGCCGCGCGACCCCGCCACGGCTCGTGACAGGGCGGCCATCGGGGTCCGTCGCAGGCCGTCGCGGCGCATCAGCTCGGCCAGACCGGGAGCCTCGCGTTCGAGCACCGCGCGCGTGGCCTCGGGCGTCACATCGCGCGGGCCGAAACCCGTCCCTCCGGTGGTGACCACGAGTGCGAACCCGCGTGCGTCCGCGAGGTCGCGCAGGGTGGTCTCGATCGCGGGGCGCTCGTCGGGCAGGACGGTCCGGGTCTCGACGTCGAACCCCGCCTCACGCAGGAGGGCCTCGGCGGTGTCGCCCGAGCCGTCGGGTCGCGTTCCCTGGGAGACGCCGTCGGAGATCGTGACGACGGCGGCGCGGATGCCGCTCACGCACCCATCCTGCCAGACGCGCCCGCGCCCGTCCGTACTACGGTTGCCGGGATAGAAGGGAGCACCGATGAACACGTGGATCGACCGACTCGCGGCGGCGCTCGGGCAGGACCCCCTGACCGACGCCGAGGCGACCAGGCTCCTCGGCTCGGCGCGGGACGTCGCGCAAAGGGTCGAACGCAAGATCACGCCGCTCGCGGCGTTCCTCCTCGGCGCGGCGACCGGCCGGTGGATGGCCGAAGGCGGCTCGAGGGAGGATGCCCTCGGGTCGGCGCTCGGGACCCTCGAGGGGCTCCT
>DASUMC010000195.1:0-4226 GCA_036277855.1 Actinomycetota bacterium | reverse complement strand
CGATCCTGATGTCGTGCGAGGACGGTCGGCCGCGGCTGTTCCAGGGCGTGATGATCGACGTCACCCCGCGCAAGGAGGCCGAACGCGCGGCCGCCGAAACGGAGCTGCGGTACCGAGACCTCGCGGAGCAGGCACCCGGCGTGATCTACCTGGCCGACATGCACCCGCTCGACGCCGGGTACCGCCTCCGCTACGTGAGCCCGGCGCTCACCTCGCTGTTCGGCTACGAGCCCGCCGACTGGGAGGACACCGAGCGCTGGCTGGCGACCGTGCACCCCGAAGACCGCGAACGCGTCCGGGCCGTCGATGAGAGCGTCGCCGACGAGGGCGGGTTCGAGATGGAGTACCGGATCTTCCACCGCGACGGCAGCATCAGGTGGGTCCGCGACCAGGCCCACGTGCTGGCGCGGGACGCGCTGGGCCGGCCGACCGAGGTCCAGGGGCTCGTGGTGGACGTGACGGACGCACGCAGGATCGACCGGGAGCGCCGTGAGGCGCGCGTGCGGTACCGCTCGCTCGTCGAGGCCATCCCGGCCATCACCTACCTCGAGCACGCCAGCCCGCAGGCGCCGGAGGAGTCACGCTTCGCGTTCGTCAGCCCGCAGGTCGAGCGGATCCTCGGGTTCACTCCGGACGAGGCGACGAGCGACCCGCACTTCTTCGAGCGCACGCTGCATCCGGACGACCTGCCGCGCATCAGGGAGGCCAACGTGCGGGCAGAGTCGACGGGCGAGCCGTTCGACGAGGAGTTCCGACAGCTCACCAAGGGGGGCCAGATCCGCTGGATGCACGATCGCGCGGTCCTGGTCCGCGACGACGCCGGCGCGCCCCGCTTCTGGCATGGGGTGACGATCGACATCACCGACCGCAAGGAGGCCGAGCGCAACCTCCGTCTGGTCGAAGCGCGCTATCGCACCCTGGTCGAACAGATCCCGGCGGTCACGTTCATCGAGACCCCCGGGGCGCCACCCGACGAGACCTGGTTCACCTACCTGAGCCCCCAAGCCGAGGACGTTTTCGGGCTCACGAGCGACGATCTTCGGGCGAACCCCCGCCACCTCGGCGAGCTGGTCCACCCCGATGACCGGGAGCGCGTCCACGCCGCGAACGCACACGCCGAGGAGACGGGCGAGCCGTTCAACGAGGAGTTCCGGATCATCCGCCCCGACGGGCGCATCGTGTGGCTGGACAGTCGCGCCGTGCTCGTCCGGGACGACGACGGCAGGCCGAGGTTCTGGCAGGGGGTCGCGATCGACGTCACCGCCCACCGCGAGCTGGAGAGCCGCTTCCGGGATCTGGCCGGGATGGTCTTCGGCGAGCTCGGCGTCGACGCCGACTAGCTCGATCCCGCGACCGGCCGGCCGCTCGGCCGGAGCTCTCGGAGGCGCTCGGGCAGGTAGGAGTGAAGGGCCGTGGGGAGCCCCACGCTCCCATCGGCGCGCTGGTAGTTCTCGAGGATCGCGATCAGGGTCCGGCCGATCGCGGTGGCGGTCCCGTTGAGCGTGTGCAGGACCTCGACCTCGCCCGAGGTGCGACGGACCCGGGTCTGCCCGCGGCGGGCGCCGTAGTCGGTGTAGTTCGAGCAGGACGTGAGCTCCCGGTACCGGCCCTGGCCCGGCAGCCACACCTCGAGGTCGTACTTCTTCGCCGCGGCGCCCCCGAGATCGCCCGCCGCCACGTTCACGATGCGGTACGGCAGGTCAAGGGTGCCGACGATCTCCTCCTCGATCCCGACCATGAACTCGTGCTCGTCCCACGAGTCCTCCGGTCGCGCGAACGAGAACATCTCCACCTTGTCGAACTGGTGGACGCGGAACATCCCGCCCATGTCCTTGCCGTAGGTGCCGGCCTCGCGACGGAAGCACGTCGAGTACCCGGCGTAGCGGATCGGGAGGTCCTCCTCGTCCAGGATCTCGGTCGCGTGGAACGCGGCGAGCGAGACCTCCGACGTCCCGACCAGGTACAGCTCGTCGGGGGTCGTGACGTAGATGTTGACCTCGTCGGTCGGGAGGAACCCGCTGCCGAACATCGCGTCCTCGCGGACCAAGACCGGCGGGATCACCGGGACGAACCCGCGCGCCGTCAACAGGTCGAGCGCGTGGCGGACGAGCGCGAACTGGACCTGCACGATGTCGCCGAGCAGATACACGAACCGGGAGCCACTGGTCCGAGCGGCCCGTTCGCCGTCGAGCATGCCCAGCCGCTCACCCAGTTGCGCGTGGTCCTTGGGTTCGAAGTCGAAGGTCGGGGGTTCGCCGTGGCGGCGCACCTCGACCGCGTCCTCGTCCGTGAACCCGTCGGGCGCGGACTCGTGGGGGACGTTCGGGGTCCGGGCCAGCTGGTCGTCGAGCTCGGCCTCGACCTGCCCGAGCCGAGGCTCGAGCTCCTTGAGCTCGGCCGAGACCTTGGCCACCTCCGCGATCAGACGCTGCCTCTCCTCGCCCTGGGCACCGCCGATCGCCTTGCTCGTTCGGTTCTGCTCCGCGCGCAGCTCCTCCACACGGACCGTGAGCGCACGCCGTCGCTCGTCGAGCTCGAGGATCGTGTCGACGGCGTCGGCCAGGTGGCGCCGGGCGAGGCCCTTGCGGAACCGATCGGGGTCCTCTCGGATCGCCCGGACGTCGAGCACGCTAGACCTTGGCCTCCTGGGCCTCGGGCGTCGCGCCCTTCGCCGGCGCCGCGGCGGCCTTCTGCTGCGGGGCCGGTTGCTGATCCATGATCGACTGCCCTTGGAAGATGGCACCCTCCTCGACGACGAGGGTCTTCGAGGTGATGTCGCCGTCCACGCGCCCGCCCCGCGCGAGCTCGGCCCGCCCCTTGACCAGGATCGAGCCCTTGAACCTGCCGGCCACCACGACGTTCTGCGCGCCGATGTCCGCCTCGACCTGGCTCTGCGGCGAGAGCAGGACGTCGCCCTCCGCGTTGATCTGCCCCCTCACCTGCCCGTCGATCCGCAGCGACCCGGCGGACACGACCGTGCCCTCGAGCTTGGCTCCCTGCCCCACGATGGTGACCTCTCCGCCCTGCTGATCTGCCATCCCTCGCACCTCCGTCCGTCCCGGATCCGTCCGGGTCGTCTCGTCCCGCTCGGCCGAACCGGCGTCGCCCGGCGCCGCGGGGAGATCGCTCGCGGCAGGCACCGGGTCGTCCCGTCGCCAGATCACGTCGCCGACACCGCCCGCTCCGCGCCCGGCTCCAACGCCTTCCGGATCGCTTCCTCCTCCTCGATCGACAGACTGTAGGGGCTGTGGCCCTTGGAGACCGGCTTCGCGTACACCCTCGTGTCGTGCCTGCCGTTGATCGAGGTCATCACCACCCCCGTGCCACGGTCGTCGAGCAGCGCACAGGAGAACGACAGCCGGCCACCGACGTCCTCGAACGCGTCGTACCGCACCAGCCCGACGTTGCGCACCGCGCCCTCGATGTCGAACTGCAGTCGCCGATCGGTCCCCGCTAGCGCTCGGACGGCCGACTCGAGCCGCGAGATGCGATTCGACTGGTCGTCGAGGATCCCGTGCAGGATCTCGTCGACCACGACGGGCTCCTGGTTGCGGCGGCGGCGCCCCGACGCCAGCGCCGACAGCGCGAGTGCGAGCGCCGCAAGGCCGATCGCGACGAGCACCAGCCGGCTGAGGGTTTCTGGAGAGAACGTCATCGTCGGGAACCGCCGAAAGAGGCCACTGACCTGCGGCTTTCTGCGAGTGCCGCAGTATACAATCAACGCCTTCGCGGTCGAACGCGGATCGCGCCTCGGAAGCAGGCCTGATGCGACTCGCCTACTTCGATTGCATCGCCGGGATCTCGGGCGATTCGGCGTTGGGTGCGCTCGTCGACGCCGGGGCCGACCGGGACGAGCTGCGGGCGCATCTGGCGACGCTGCCGCTCGAGCCGTTCGAGCTCGGGTTCGAGGAGGTCGACGAACACGGGGTGCGAGCGGTCCGCGCCGAGGTGCGGACCTCGGGCACCGCCGGGGTGATCCGGACGTACGCGAGCGTTCGGGCGCTGCTCGACGCCTCCGACCTCCCCCCGGACGCCCTGCACCTGGCGCACCGGATCTTCCGTCGCTACGCGGAGGCCGAGGCCCGGGTCCAGCGACGGGACATCGAGACGGTGACCTTCCACGAGCTCGCAGGTCTGGACGCGATCGTCGACGTCGCCGGGACGGCGCTCGGGCTCACGATGCTCGGGGTCGAACGGGTCTTCTCCTCGGCGGTCCCGACGGGCCT
>DASUMC010000194.1:0-11384 GCA_036277855.1 Actinomycetota bacterium | reverse complement strand
GGGGCAGTCTCCGCGTGAACGCGACGGCGAACGCCCGCAGGGCCTCCGCCCGTTCCGGCGGCACCGAGGCGTCCAGGAGCTCCAGCACGGAGGCGGGCAGAGCGCCCGCGGTCACCTGGTCCGTGGTGCTCACGTTGACATGGTACCCGTGCCCGAACAGGCCCCCGACCTGCGGCTTCAGGAAAAGCTCGGAGCGACCGAGGCATGAGAGGATGGCCGGGCCCGTCCGGGCCCTCCGGGATGGTCGAGACCAGCAACCGCATCAGCGGATCCGTCGAGGAACACGAGTTGCGCTCGGTGGCGCAACTGCGGATGCTGCACGCCCTGGCGACACGGCTGAACGCGCTGGACGACGTCACCGCGATCGGCGAGGCGATCACGACCGAGCTCAAGACGCTGATCGACTATCACAACTGCCGGATCTATCTCCTACTCGAGGACGGCCACACGCTGTGGCCGGTCACCTTTCGCGGAGAGCTCACCGAGTACGAGTCCGAGACACCCGAGGAGCTGGTCACGCAGGTCGGTGAGGGCATCACCGGCTATGCCGCGATCACGGGGCAGACGTACTACGCACCGGACGCGCTCCACGACGAGCGAGGTGTGCAGATCGAGGGCACCGACGAGATCGAGGAGTCGCTCCTGGCCGTTCCCCTCAAGGTCGGGGACAAGGTGACCGGCGTCATCGTGCTCTCGAACCTCGGCACCGAGCAGTTCGAGGACGATGACCAGCGGGTGCTCGAGGTCCTCGCCTCGCACGCATCCGTCGCCTACGAGAACGCCAGTCTGCTGCAGAAGGAACGCGAAGCGGCGAAGACGGCGTCGGCACTGCTCGGTCTGTCGCAGGCGCTCAGCGGCGCAGGGAACGTCTCCAGCGTGCTCGCGCGTGTCGTCGCCGCCGTCCCGTCGATCATCGACGGGACGGCCGTCGTCGCCTACCGTCGCGACCAGAAGACCGGGGACTTCATCCCCGCTCACCACCGTGGTCTCTCCGTCGACCGGGCACCCGCGGTCCCCGCCGATGTCGCGAGCCGTTTCCTCGCGTCGTTCGAGGAGCCATTCGTGATCGAACGCGACGTGGCCGAGCAGGTCCCGAGCGAGTTCTGCCTCGTCGACGAGCCCACGGCGGCGCTCATCGCGCCGATGTCGTGGGAACCGGACGAGTTCGGGGCGCTGGTGGTCCTCGCGCCCGATGTCCAGAGCACCTTCTCCGAACGCGACCGCGACCTGGCGCGCGGGATCGCCCAGATCGCCTCGCTCGCCTTGGGCAGCGCGCGGCACGTCAGGGAACTCGAGAGGTTCCACGAGCTCGCGGAGACGCTGGACGCGATCTTCTGGGAGGCCGAGCCGCAGACGCTCGCGTTCACGTTCCTGTCGAGACGGGCGGCCTCGGTCCTCGGACACGAGTCGGAGACGTCCGAGACGCTGCCGCGGCGATGGGGCGACCACATCGTCCCGGACGACCGCACACGGATGACCTCGACGCTCCGAGCCGCCGTCGCCACCCCGGGCGACGATCTCGACCTGGAGTACCGGACCCTGGGACGGGAGGGGGAGACGCTCTGGCTCCGCGACATCGTCCACATCGCCGTCGACGCCAGGGGGCGGCCGGTCGTCCGGGGCCTCATCGTCGACGTCACCGAGGGCAAGCGCGCCGAGCAGGCGCTGCGCCGCAGCGAGCAGAAGTACTCCGAGGCCTTCCATCGCGAACGCGAGGCCACCCACCGCCTGCGGGCGCTCGACGAGATGAAGAACACGTTCCTCGAGGCCGTGTCGCACGATCTCCGCACCCCCCTCACGTCGATCCTGGGCTCCGCGGTCACCCTCGAGCAGTCGGGCATGGACATCCCGCGCGAGGACGCGATCGACCTGCTCCGGCGCATCGCGTCGAATGCCCGAAAGCTCGAACGGCTGCTCGGCGACCTACTCGACCTCGACCGACTGCAGCGCGGGATCGTCACGCCGCAGCGCCGGCAGATCGACGTGGGCGCGCTCGTCCGCGGCGCGGTGCGGGAGTTCGAGCAGCTCGGAGGGCGCGAGGTCGAGTGCGGGTCCGACGAGCTCATCGCGAACGTCGACCCCCCGAAGGTCGAGCGGATCGTCGAGAACCTGCTGTCGAACGCCGCACGGCACACGTCCCCCGACCGCCGCATCTGGGCACGGGTGGAGCGGCGCGAGGACGGACTCCTGGTCGTCGTCGAGGACGAGGGCGACGGCGTCCCGGACGAGCTCAAGGACGCGATCTTCGAGCCCTTCCGTCAAGGTCCCGGTCCCGCGAGCGCGTCGCCAGGCGTCGGCGTCGGGCTGTCGCTCGTCGCCCGCTTCGCCGAGCTCCACGGCGGACGGGCGTGGGTCGAGGACCGTCCAGGCGGTGGCGCCTCCTTCAGGGTCCTGCTCGCCGAAGCCTGAGCCACGCCGTCCGCGCGGCTGGTGGTCCGAACCTGTCCTCGGTGATCCCGATGCGCCCGATCGCGCACCGACGGGCGAGGTTCACGCGGGGCAGTCGGCCCTCCCGCTGTCGGGGTCCACCATGCACGCGCTGACGTCGACCGCCTCGAACGCCGAGGCCGGCACCGTCTTGAGCTGGTCGAGCAGGTGGTTGCCCCAGTGCGCGTCGCGCGTCCCCTGGAAATACCAGTTCGAACCGTTGTCGGCGAGCATCAGGCCGTAGCGCTGCATCGCGCGCAGGATCGTCCGCGCCCTCGGGCTGAACCCGTCGAGGGCGAAGGTCGCCTTGAGCCGAAAGCGCGCGCCCATCGGCGGACACGCCGGGTCGTTGACGCCGGCCTCGTGGCGAGCCGGCCAGACGTACGCGTCCGTCGTACACGAGACGGTGAACCGAATGGCGTGCGTGATGCTGCCGGCCTTGACCTCGTCCCAGCGGACGAGCCCGGGCAGGATCGGGAGCCCGGCGGCGTCGGCCGACGTCCAGGTCTCGGGCCGGAGCCGGTTCGAGTCCAGGTCGAACACGGCACCGCTCCCAGCGCGCGGGTCGCCGTGGTTCCACGACGCGGCGAACAGCTCGTACAGCCGGCACGTGCCTCGTTCGACGATCAGCGCGTGCCGATCCGAACCGCCCTCGATCGGCGTCCGCGCGTCGAACGGATAGGGGCCGGGGTCGCTCTCGGCGGCGTAGGTGAACCGAACATGCACCTTTGGGTGGCGCCTTCCCACGACGTCGAACGGGAGCCCGTACGAGGGCGACCCGAAGTCCGGATGGAGGTCCGTCGACCCCGCGTTGGCCGAACGAAGCCACGTGTCGCTCAGCTCGTGAACCGGCAGCGCGTCGACCCGCGTGTTCCAGATGTTCGATGCCGGGAAGACCCGGCAACCAGATCCGGGGATGGGTTCAGCGACGGCGTCCGAGGGAGCGATCGCCGATCCGACGAGCAGGAGCGAGGCGAGCGCCGTCGCGGCGAGGTTTCGGTGACGAGCCCGCATCGTCATGGCATCGGCACCCCGCCCCTCCGACCTTCTGGGCGCGATCGGGAGGTCCGGAACCAGGCATGTCCTTGCATCGAGGTCACTTCATCTGCAGCAGGATTTTCCGCACATCCTCCGCGATCGCGATGAGAGCCCACGCCTGCGCGACCTGGGCATAGTTGGTTCGTTCCTCCCACGAGGTCGTTGGACTGATCCCCTCAAGCAGGGCTCTCGCTCGATTGAGCTCCTCGTTGGCTTCGACGTTCTCCACCATGACGACCTCCTCCCTCTCGTGCCTCGACCAGCGGCTTTGCTCGAGCCGGCGGTCGGATTCGAACCGACGACCTGCTGTTTACAAGACAGCTGCTCTGCCCCTGAGCTACGCCGGCGCCCGAGCGAGCCTAGCAGTGGGAGACCGCCGGCCGGGCCAGGCGCTGCCGATCGATGCGCGCAGATCACGAGCCTTCTCCGAGCCTGCGGGGCAACACGAACGCGTACAGGGCGGCCGAGAGCGACGCGGACGCGTTCAGCGAGCCGACACGGCCGCGCATCGGGAGGCGCACGAGCAGATCGCAGGCGGCCCGGGTGAGCCGGCCGAGCCCCTCGCCCTCCGAACCGAGCACGACGGCGACGCGGCCCTCGGGCGGTTCCGCCTCGTACACGGTTCGGTCGGCGTGCTCGTCCAGCCCGACGACCGTGAAGCCCGCGCCCTTCAGGCGTTCGAGCCCGCGAGCGATGTTGGCGATCCGCGCATGCGTGAGGTGCAGGAGCGCGCCGGCCGACGCCCGGATCGCGGCCGGGGTGGTGACGTCCGCCGCCCGGCGGGTTCGGGTGACGAGCATCGTCGCGCCGGCCGCCTCCGCCGAGCGCGCCGCGGCGCCGAGGTTCTGCGGGTCGGTGATCCCGTCGAGGACGACGACCAGATCCTCTTGGCCGAACGCAAACGCGGCGAGCTCTCGCTCGCCGATCGCTTTCGGCGAGCCGGCGATCGCCACGATCCCCCGATGGTCGGCCGCGAGTCCGTCGAGCTCGAAGCGGTCGACCTCGCGAACCGGGACCCCCGCCTCGCGGCAGGCCTCCAGCACGTCCCGGAGCCCCGCGGTCGAGCGCGCGTCCCCGGCGACGAGGACCTCCCGCGCCGCGCCGGCGCGCACCGCCTCGAGCACCGCCCGCCGGCCGCCCACGACCGGCATGCTCACGACGGCGCCAGCACGACGAGCGCGAGGCAACCGATGCCGTCGCCCGTCAGACCCAATCCCTCCGGACGCGTCGCCTTGACCGAGACCCGCTCGGCGGGGACCCCGAGCGTTCCGCAGAGGGCGCGCCGCATCGCGTCTCGGACGGGCGCGATCGACGGACGCTCGGCGATGACCGTGAGGTCGGCCGAGACCGGGTGCGCACCCGCCGTTCGCACCATCCCGACGACACGGCCGAGCAGGTCGAGCCCGCCGATCCCGGCGAACGCCGGGTCGGTCTCGGGGAAGTGCTCCCCGACGTCGCCGAGGGCGACCGCCCCGAGCAGGGCGTCCGCGAGCGCGTGACACACGACGTCGCCGTCGGAATGCCCGACGAGGCCCTCCCGCCCATCGAAGCGAACGCCGCCGAGCATCAGCGGGAATCCGGGGGCGAACCCGTGCACGTCGAAGCCCATGCCCACGAGCGGTCCGGTCACCGGGCGAGCGCCTCCGCGAGCCGGAGGTCCTCGGCCGTCGTGATCTTCAGGTTCGCGCGCTCGCCGTCGATCGCCCGCACGCGGTAGCCGGCGCGCTCGAGCAAGAGCGCGTCGTCCGATCCCTCGAACCCGTCGGCCGCCGCCCGATCGTGGGCATCGCGCAGCGCCGCCGACGTGAACGCCTGCGGCGTCTGGGCGAGCGCGAGCGCGTCGCGCGGTTCGGTCCCCTCGATCCTCCCGTCCTGCACGCGCTTGACCGTGTCGAACACCCGGAGCACCGGGACCACCCCGTCCCAGCCCTCGAGCGCCTCCAGCGCGCGCGTGAACAGCGCCGGCGACGCGAGCGGCCGAGCCGCGTCGTGACACAGGATGCGCCCGACATCGGCGGCCACGGCCGAGAGCCCGGCGCGCACCGACGCCTGACGGGTCTGGCCACCGGCGACGACCGCGTCGACGCCGAACGTGCCGACGGCCCGGTGCACCTCGGCCTCCCAGCCGGGCGGGGCCACGACGACGACGGAGACGGAGGCGGCGGAGGCCAGTTCGACGGCTCGCGCGACGATGGTCGCGCCCCCGAAGGGCATGAGCGCCTTGGGGAGCGTTGCGTCCATCCGCTCGCCCCGTCCGGCGGCGAGCACGATCGCGACGGCCCCGTCCACCGGCCGAGGTTACTGGAGGTTCGCGAACACCATCCTGCCGGTCGCGGTCTTGATCACGTTGCGAACGACGATCGGGGTGTCCGAGCCGATCCGCTCGCCGGCGGCCTCGACCACCACCATCGTGCCGTCGTCCAGGTAGCCAACCGCCTGACCCGCCTCGCGTCCCTGCTTGACCAGCCGCACCTCGATCTCGTCGCCGATCCCGATCGGCAGGCGGAACGCCGCGGCGAGGTCGTTCAGCCGTGGGACCGGCACCCCGACCGCCTCGGCCACCTTCGAAAGGTTGTGGTCGGTCGTGACGAGCGAGGCGCCCCGCTCCCGGGCGACCCGGACGAGCACGGCGTCGACATCGGATCCGCCGTCGTCGTCCTCGATCAGGTGGACCTCGACCGTCGTGGCATGCCTCAGCTCACCGACGGCATCCAGACCACGTCGGCCACGAGCGCGCCGCCGTGGATCGGAGGAGTCGGCGATCGTCTGCAGCTCCCGGAGCACTGCGGTGTGGAGGAGCAGATCCCCGGACAGGAAACCGGTGGCCACCAGATCAAGGATCCGGCCGTCGATCAGCGCGCTGGTGTCCACCACGAAGATCTTCTCCGGGGCGCCCGCGGCTCTTGGCTTCAGGCCGATCAGACCGAACAGCTCCTCGTGCTTCGTCCGACCGATCCGGAACCCGGCGAAGGCGAGCGTGACGTAGGTGAACGCGACGCTGGTCCATGCCACGAGCGCTGGGAGCCGGAAGACCGGGACGGAGAGCAGCGCGGCAACCGCGAGGCCCGCGATCAGGCCGCCGACGCCCGCGACGATCTCGGCGGCCGGGACCTTGCGGAGCTCCTCCTCCATCGAGCGCACGGCGGTGGCGGTCTGCCGACCGAGCACGCCTCCCAGGACGAACCCGGTCGACGTGCCGAGAACCACGTAGGCCAGGGTCTCCGACGGAGGCCCGGACACGCGAGCGGCGACCGTGTAGCCGGCCGCGGCGAAGAGGGTGACGAAGATCAGGCGGACGAACTCGACCAGGCGACCCCTGGGCAACGAACGGCGTTCGGAGGCCTCTCGAGCTCGGAGGCGTCCGCGCCACGAGCGGTCCTCGTGCGCGAGCACTCCTCTCAACCCTCGACGCCTCGGCCGGACGACTTGAACCGGGCGTGGCTGAGCGAAGCCGATGGTTCGTGGAGAGGGTGCTGCTACCGGGCTCGGCCCGAGGCCTCCGCCATCACACGGGCGCCGTGCGACTCGTCCAGCACCTTGTCGATCATGGCCTCGGCCTTCTCCTCGCCGCCGCCGGTGGCGTAGGTGAGCTCGGAGATCAGGATCTGTCGAGCCTTGTTGATCATGCGCTTCTCGCCCGCGGACAGGCCGCGCTCACGCTCGCGGATCGAGAGGTTTCGGACGACCTCGGCGACCTGGTAGATGTCGCCCGAGCGCAGCTTCTCGATGTTGTTCTTGAAGCGCCGGCTCCAGTTGGCCGCCATCTTCGACTCGTCCTCGCGGAGCACGGCCAGGACCTTCTTGACCTCGTTCTTGCCGACCACCGAACGGAGGCCGACCTCCTCGGTGCTGTCGACCGGCACCATGAGCGTCAGATCGCCGTAGGAGACCCGCAGCTTGAAGTACCTGCGCTTCTCTCCGAGGAACTCACGCACACACAGCTCTTCGATGACTGACGCACCGTGTTCCGGATGCACAACCGTGTCGCCCTTACGGAACACGAGACCCCCTAGCGTCGACGGACGAGGACTGTGGAACCTGCTCAAGGGTAACACGCGGGCTCCTGGCTCGCAAATCAAAAGCCCAGGTCAGAGGCCTCTTTCGGCCATTTCGGGACCATCGGCCTAGGGCTGACGGCGTCGGTCCGCTCGCCTGGACGCGCAGCCGCCCAGGTCAGCGCGTGCATCACATGCCGGACCGGGATCGACCGAAGGGCGTCCGCCGGCTCGGTACCTTCGGGGACGAACACGGTGCGCAGCCCCGCCGCCCTTGCGGCCGAGAGGCGGGCGGCCATTCCCGGCGCCGCGCGGACGACCCCAGTCAGCCCGATCTCACCCACGAAGGCCGACGCGGACGGAGCAGGCACGCCGGCGACCGCCGAGGCGACCGCGGCGGCCACCGCGAGGTCGCAGGCGGGGTCATCGAGCCTGGCGCCCCCCGCGACGGCCCCGAACACATCGGAGCGCCCGAGGCCGAGACCGGCGCTGTCGAGCACGGCCCCGACGAGCTGGAACCGGCGGAGATCGAGACCGCTCGCCTGCCTGCGGGCCGTCCCTTCGCCTCTGCCAACGAGCGCCTGGACCTCGACGGCGAGCCCTCGCCGACCCGCCAGTGGGAGGGCCGTGGCGGCGCCGGGCTCGCCCCCGCCCGGGAGCAGGAGGTCGCCCGGGTCGATCTCGCGCAGCCCGGCCCCCGTCATCTCGAACCAGGCCACCTCGCCCTCGGCTCCGAACCGATTCTTGCCGGCCGAGAGCATCCGCAGCCCCGAACGGGGATCGCCGTCGAACGCCAAGACGACGTCGACGGCGTGCTCGAGCGCTCGGGGGCCGGCGAGGTCCCCGTCTTTGGTGACGTGGCCGGTCACCAGGACCGAGATTCCCTCGGCCTTGGCCAACCCCACCAGCGCGTCCGTGCACCCGCGAACCTGCGACGGTCCCCCCGGCGCCTGACCCCCCGACGGATCGCGGAGCGCCTGGATCGAATCGACCGCGAGCAGGAAGGGTCGTGCGGACCGTGCGGCCTCGACGACGGCGGGCAGCTCGCGACCCGAGACGAAGGACAGGCTCGACCCGTCGATCCCGAGGCGGTGGGCGCGGGCCGAGACCTGACGGCGCGACTCCTCACCGGACGCGAACAGGCAGGGGAGCCCGGCGACCGACAGGCTCGCCGCCATCTGAAGGAGAAGGGTCGACTTGCCGATGCCGGGCTCCCCGGCGAGCAGGGCCACCATGGAGGGCACCAGCCCGCCGCCGAGGACGCGATCGATGCCGGGCAGACCCGTCGAGACCCGCCGCTCGTCGGCATCCTCGTGGGCGAGGGTCTCGAGGGGTGGTCCAGAAGACGAGCTCCGGAGGACGCCCTCCTCGATCGTGCCCCACGCGCCGCAGCCGGGGCACCTTCCGGCCCACCGCGCGAGCTGCTGGCCGCACTCGCGACACGACAGGACGGTCCGGACCTTGCCCATGGATGAACGGTAGCCAGAGGGTCTGACAGATCAGGGGCGAACATGTCGCCGCCCCGAACTAGGATCTGCCATCGCGGTCCGATGGTCGTAGCCCTTGCCGGCAGGAAGAAACACTTCGCCGGGCTATCGACCCGCGACCCCCGGCATCCGATAACCGATGCACTGGAGGCGTGAGATGCAGGAGGTCCGAGCGGAGGGGTTCGATCGGCTGGATCCGCTCGGGGCCGCCCGGGCCGACCCCACCATCGGTCCGCTCCCCCTGCTGGAGCCCGAGCTCCCGCAGTACCCCCTGGCGATGGTCGAATGGCACGACGCCTGGTTCGACCTCGATCTGGAGAGCCTCGACGGCTGCCGGCAGGACTACCTCGTTCACACGGTCGGGTTCCTGGTGAGCGAGGGGCCACGCTTCGTGTCGCTCGCCCAGGAGGTCCTGCCGGACGGCGAAGGGCTCCGAGCTGTCACGCACATCCCGCTGCCGATCGTCGAGCGCGTGATCCGACTGCAGCGGTCGGCCGAGGGCTTCGACCGGCCGGCCTCACCGCACCTCCCGCCCGGGTAGACTCCACGGGTCCGACGATCGTGACGAGACCCACCACCCGGAAGGAGGGATGCCCGATGGCCGAGACCGCCCCGACCGTTCTGCCGCATCCCTCGGGGATCGGGCGCTAGCCCGACCGGCGTCCTGCCGAGCCGCCCCGAAGGGGCGGCTCTTTGCGTTCCCGGCACTCGTGGGCCCCGGCCCGCGCATGCCACACCGATCGAAAGGACACCCGGGTTGGACATCCAACAGCTCGACGACGACGAGGTCGGCGGGACGTCCCTCGACCACTTCCTGGCCGAGGGCCTGATCACCGACGTCGTCCGCATCGTGAAGACCGGCAAGGAGGCGTCGGTGCACCTGTGCCGAGGGAACCGTTCGACCACCGGCGAGGACCTCGTCGCGGTCAAGCTCTACCACCCGCTCGACCGGCGGGACTTCCGCGACGAATCGATCTACCGCGACGGCGAATGGATCGAGGAGCGCAGGATCCGTGCCGCCCTGGAGAAGAAGACGCGGTTCGGCCGCCAGGTCCAGGGCGGCTTGTGGGTGAGCCGCGAGTGGGAGACCCTGCGGACGCTCTCGGAGGCGGGGGTGCCCGTCCCGCGACCGATCGCGAGCACGGACGACGCGATCGTGATGGGCTACGTGGGCGACCTCGAGTTGGCCGCGCCGCAGCTCCGCTCGGTCAGGCCGGACGCCGTCGAGGCACGGGATCTGTTCGAGCAGGTCCTGCGCGCGATCGAGCGGATGCTGTACGTCAACGTGATCCACGGTGACCTGTCCGCGTACAACCTGCTCCTGTGGGACGGGCGCGTGACGGTCATCGACCTCCCCCAGGCGATCGACCCGCGCAAGAACCGGCACGCGCATGCGCTGCTCGCGCGCGACGTGCGGCGCGTCTGCGAGCACTTCGAACGGCTCGGCGTGCGATCGTCGCCCGACCGGCTCGCCGCGGACCTGTGGACCGCGTGGCAGTTCGCCGACCTGGTCCCCGAGGAGCTGCGGACCGGGATCGAGATGTGACGATCGTGTGACCGTGCGGACGCGCCCCTTGTGCTCGGAACGGGTGACGGCGTATGGTTCGCGGTTCATCGACGCGGAGGGAGGACGAGCGATGGATGTGAATACCACCATCACGCTGTTCGCCTCGTCCCCCCCGGCGTTCCACTCGGCCTAGCCGGGGTCCACCGAGCATCACGATCGGCGGACGAGGCGGCTCAACCGATGGCTTCGCAGGTGTGCTCACGCGCACCCGAGCCACACCACCCATGGAGGTCGGCAACGAACGTGGATCCCAGTGCACGCACCATGCCCGCACCGCAGAGACACATGCGCGATCGAAGGACGAAGGGGCTGTTCCGCGATGGAACAACCGAATCGGCACCGACGGTGGCCCGAGGACCTCGAGTCCTTCTCACCTCGCGTGCTCACGACGCTCCTGTTCACGGACGTCGTCGACTCGACGGGTCGGGTGTGCGAGCTCGGTGACCGGATCTGGGCGGAGGTGCTGCGGACGCACCACGCGCGGTTCCGGGACCGGCTGGGGCGGTTCGGCGGTCGCGAGGTCGATGCCGCCGGGGACGGCTTCCTGGCGGCGTTCGGCATCGCGAGCCACGCGGTGGCGTTCGCGTGCGCGTTCCACGAGGGGGTCGCCGACCTCCGGCTGGAGGTCCGCACCGGCGTCCACACGGGCGAGTGCGAGCTCGATGACGGCAGGCTCCGCGGGGTCGCGGTGCACGTCGCCGCACGGTTGGCGAGCCTCGCGCGGCCGGGCGAGGTCCTCGTGTCCTCGACCGTGCGCGACGTCGTCTCCGGTAGTGGGCTGAGGGTCGCCGACCGCGGCCTCCACGAGCTGCGCGGCGTCCCGGGGATGCGCCGGTTGTTCGCGGCTCATTGGGGCGAGAGCGACGCGTT
>DASUMC010000193.1:0-5197 GCA_036277855.1 Actinomycetota bacterium | reverse complement strand
CGCCATCACCTGCGGCCGTGGTCCGCCGACATCTGCAAGATGTACGAGCTGAACCCCTCGACCGAGATGCAGCACGACGCGGTCCGCGCGAGCAACGAGTTCTCGGCGTGCCTGCGCGAGCTCTCGCGCCAACGCAGGCGGGACCCGGGCGAGGACCTGATCTCGAAGCTCGCGCTCGTGGTCGACGAGGGCGAGCAGCTGACCGAGGACGAGCTGGTGGGCACGTGCGTGCTCCTGCTGAACGCGGGGCACGAGGCGACGGTCAACTCCACGCTGCTCGGTTGGTGGTCGCTGTTCCGCAACCCCGATTGCCTGCGCGAGCTTCGCGCCGACCGCTCGCTGCTGCCGAACGCGATCGAGGAGCTGCTGAGGTTCGACACGCCGCTGCAGATGTTCGAGCGGTGGGTGCTCGAACCCTTCGAGATCCACGGGGCCGAGATCCCCCGCGGCGCGGAGCTCGGCCTGTTGTTCGGGTCGGCCAACCGTGACCCCACGGTCTTCGACCGGCCCGACGAGCTCGACCTGACCCGCGAGCCGAACCCCCACCTCACGTTCGGGGCCGGCATCCACTTCTGCCTCGGGGCCCCGCTCGGCCGTCAGGAGCTCCAGGTCTCGTTCTCGACGCTGATGGACCGGTTCCCGAAGCTCGAGCTCGTCGAGGAGCCTCGATGGAAGCCGAACTACGTGATCCGCGGCCTCCAGGGGCTGCTCGTCCGTCCCTGAAGCGACCGGGGGCTATCCTCGATCCATGCCGCTGTACCTGCTGAGCGAACCGACCGAGCCGCTCGTCGCCCCCGCGATCGTCGCGGCCCTCGACGGCTGGATCGACGCGGCGGGTGCCTCGACGTCGGCGGCGGAGCGGCTCGCCGACGGCGCGGCGCCGATCGCGACGTTCGACGCCGACCTGCTGTTCGACTTCCGTTCGCGCAGGCCGGTGCTGGACGTGATCGACGGGCGGCTGAGCGAGCTCACGTGGCCGGAGCTGACCCTGCGTCACCGGCGGCTCGGGAGCCGGGACGTCCTGGTGCTCACCGGCGCCGAGCCCGACTTCCGGTGGCAGGAGCTCGGGCGGGACGTTCTGTCGGTCGCACGGCGGCTCGGGGTGACCGAGTGGGTGAGCCTCGGTGCGATCCCGACGGCGGTGCCCCACACGCGCCCGGTCCCCGTGCTGGCCACCGCGTCGGACGAGGGGCTGCTACACGGGGACGAGCAGGTCGGACCCGCCGGCTTGCTCCGCGTGCCCTCCGCCGCGTTGTCGGCGATCGAGAAGGCGGTCGCGGACGACGGCGTGCCGACCGTCGGTTTCTATGCGCAGGTGCCGCACTACGTGGGGGGCCCGTACGCTGCCGCGGCGATCGCGATCCTCGAACATCTCGGGCGGCACCTCGGCGTCGAGCCGCCGCTCGACGGGCTGCCCGACGAGGCGATGGCGCAACGGCAGCGGTTGGACCAGATCGTCCAGGCCGACGACGACTCGCGGACCTATGTCGAGCGCCTGGAGTCGGTCGTGGACAACCAGGAGCTGCCGACCGGGGACGAGCTGGTGGGCGAGATCGAGCGTTTCCTGCAGCAACGCGGCGACGCGGGCTCCGGCGGTCCGATGTCGTAACCACCGTCAGCTCGGACACCGGTGGACGCGGCCGGTACCATCCGAGCCATGGCGGAGCGAACCCCACAGATCGAACCGGAGACCGACCACGCGCGCGAGCCGGCGCCGCCCGCGGCGCCCCCCACCGAGCGCACGCGCGTTCGCCGGCTGCCCGAGCGCGGCGTGTACGATCGCGACGCGATCGACGCGATCCTGGACGAGGCCCTGATCTGCCATCTCGCCTACGTGCAGGACGGCGAGCCGCGGGTCATCCCGACGATCCACGCACGGATCGGCGACACCCTCTACGTCCACGGCTCGAACGCGAGCCGGACGCTCCGGTCGACGAAGGGTGGCGCGCCGGTCGCCGCGGAGGTGACGCTGATCGACGGGCTCGTCCTGGCACGGAGCGCGTTCCACCACTCGATGAACTACCGCTCGGTCGTGGTCTACGGACGCGCGCGCGAGGTCACCGACCCGACCGAGAAGTTCGAGGCGCAGCGCGCGCTCGTCGAGCATGTCGTCCCGGGCCGCTCGGCCGACGCGCGCCTGCCGAACGATCGCGAGCTCAACCAGACGACGATCCTCGCGATCCCGATGGACGAGGCGTCGGCGAAGGTGCGCACGGGGCCGCCCAAGGACGAGAACGAGGACCTCGAGATGCCGGTGTGGGCAGGCCTCCTGCCGTTCAGGACGGTCCCCGGCGAGCCCGTGGCCGACCCGCTCCTGCCGAACGGGATCGACCCGCCTTCGTATGTGACCGACTACCGCCGTTAGTCGACGTCGCCGGCCATCCCTACGCTGAGCGCGATGGAGCCCGCACGACCAAGCCTCCGCCAGAACCTCCGGTCGCTCCCGCCCGCGGCCTGGGTGCTGTTCGGTGGGACGTTCGTGAACCGGCTCGGGACCTTCGTGATGCCGTTCATGACCCTGTACCTCACGCATCGGGGGTTCTCGATCCCGCAGGCGGGATTGGCGCTCGCGATGTACGGGATCGGCGGGGTGGTCGCCCAGTTCCTGGGCGGCTGGCTGGCCGACCGGATCGGGCGCAGGAACGCGATCGGGCTCTCGATGCTCGGTGCATCGGTGATCACCCTGTTGCTGTGGCAGGCGTCCGGCTTGCTCGTGATCTACGCGTTGATGCTGCTGCTCGCGCTCGTTGCGGAGATGCACCGTCCGGCGGCGTCGGCGCTGATCGCCGACCTGGTGCCGAGCGAGCAGCGGGTCACCGCCTTCGCCCTGTTCCGTCTGGCGATCAACGTCGGGTGGGCCTGCGGGCTCGCGCTCGGCGGCCTCCTCGCCGATCGGTCGTTCGACTACCTGTTCATCGGCGACGCCGCGACATCGGCCGCGTTCGGCGTGATCTCGCTGATCGCGCTGCCGCACGGGATGCGGACCTCACGGCACGAGGAGCGCCATCTCCAGGGCGCGACACGAACGATCCTCGCCGATCGCGGGTTCCTGCTCTTCCTCGGCTCGGTCCTGATCGGTGCCACCATCTACATGCAGAACGTGTCGACCTTCCCGCTCCACGTCCAGGCGGCCGGCTTCTCCACGTCCGTGTACGGAACGCTCCAGGCGTTGAACGGCGTGATCGTCGTCCTGCTCGAGTTGCCGATCACCTCGTGGACCGGGCGGCGATCGCGAACGCGCATGATCGCGCTCGGTACCGTGCTGATCGGGCTCTCCTTCGCGTCCCTCATCGTCGCCCGATCGATCCCCGCGCTCGCCGCGATGGTGCTCATCTGGACGCTCGGCGAGATCATCGCCTCACCGGTGTCGAGCGCGTTCGTCGCGGATCGCTCCCCCGAGCACACGCGGGGGCGCTACCAGGCCTCCCTCGGCGTGATGTTCGCACTCGGGGCCGTGGTCGGACCCACGATCGGGACCCTTACCTACGAGTTCAGCCCCGACGTCCTGTGGATCGGCTGCGGCGTCGCCGGCGTGCTCGCCGCCGCCCTCGCTCTGGCCGCCGGCCGCCATCCGGCCCCTGTCCTCGAGGTTGACACCTCCCGGACGTAGCGGGTAGATATATCGAAGCGATATAGTCAGTCGATATATCGAAACGCAACGTTGAACGGGCCAAAAGAAGTTGAACGGGCCAAAGAAAGGGAAGGAACCGAATGCTGGAGCTCGCGATCCTCGGACTGCTCAAGGAGCGGTCCATGCACGGCTACCAGCTGTCGAAGCGCCTCACCGACTCCCTGGGGGGGTTCTGGCGGGTCTCCTACGGGTCGCTGTACCCCTCGCTGAAGCGCCTGGAGCGTCAGGGTGCGGTGGAGCAGATCTTCGACAAGCAGGAGGTCGGTCGCCGCAAGAACGTCTACCGCATCACGGAGACGGGTGAGGCGCTGTTCAGGGAGCTGCTCGAGGAGTCGGGCCCGGAGTCCTCGGGCGAGGACAACCGCTTCCGGGTCCGGATGGCCTTCTTCAAGTACCTGTCGCCCGAGACCAGGATCCGACTGCTCGAACGCCGGCGAGCCTTCCTCGAGGAGCGCCTGTCGACGATCCGGACCTCGCTCGCGACCACGAGCGGCGACATGTACACGACGTCGCTCATGCAGCACGGTCGCGAGAGCACGGAGCAAGACATCGCGTGGTTGAACGGCCTCATCACCGCCGAGCGCCGCGCCGCGGAGACGATGTCAGGGGGCTCGAAGCGCCGGAGCACCGGCCGCGCGCTTCGCAGAAAGGAGCGCGCAACATGAGCAAGGTTCGACTCGCGATCGTCGGCGCCGGCAACTGCGCGTCATCGCTCGTCCAGGGACTCGAGTTCTACAAGGACGCGGACCCGACCGACACCGTCCCCGGGTTGATGCACGTCGACCTCGGCGGCTACCACATCCGGGACGTCGAGCCCGTCGCGGCGTTCGACGTGGACGCCAAGAAGGTCGGAACGGACCTCGCGGAGGCCATCGTCTCCGAGCCCAACAACACGATCCGATTCGCGGAGGTCCCGCCCACCGGCGTGACCGTGCAGCGGGGTCCCACGTTCGACGGGCTCGGCCGGTACTACCGCGAGACGATCGCCGAGTCCGAGCTGCCACCCGTGGACGTCGCGAAGGCGCTGCGCGACGCGCAGGCAGACGTGGTGGTGTCGTACCTGCCGGTGGGATCCGAGCAGGCGGCCAAGCACTACGCGCAGGCCGCGCTCGACGCGCACGTCGCGTTCGTGAACTGCCTGCCGGTGTTCATCGCCAGCGAGAAGGCCTGGGCGCAGAAGTTCGTCGAGGCCGGGGTGCCGATCGTCGGCGACGACATCAAGAGCCAGGTCGGCGCCACGATCATCCACCGGGTCCTGACCAAGCTGTTCGAGGACCGCGGCGTGAAGCTGAACCGGACGTACCAGCTGAACTTCGGCGGCAACATGGACTTCATGAACATGCTCGAACGCGAGCGCCTGACATCCAAGAAGGTCTCGAAGACCCAGTCCGTCCAGTCGCAGATGCGCAAGAAGCTCGACAAGCGGAACATCCACATCGGCCCGAGCGACCACGTGCCGTGGCTCGAGGACCGCAAGTGGGCGCAGATCCGGCTCGAGGGCCAGGCCTTCGGGGACGTGCCGCTCAACGTCGAGCTCAAGCTCGAGGTCTGGGACAGCCCGAACTC
>DASUMC010000192.1:0-2439 GCA_036277855.1 Actinomycetota bacterium | reverse complement strand
ACAGCAGTCCACCTGGAACGGGACGGGTGGGACCCACAAGATGTTCCTGATCCGTCCGTGGCCCGCCGACAGCAATCTCGGCTTCTGCCCGAGCTACGGCAACATCACGGTGGGGAACAACACGAACTTCAACTCGACGCTCAACGTCGGCCTGTACACGCCGTGCACGGCCACGATGAGCAACCAGAACGCGTTCTACGGCCAGGTGGTGGGCGGCAGCGTGGTGATCGGGAACAACTGGTCCATGAACTACAAGCCGATTGTGATCCCGGGGGCTCTCGTGACCGGGTTCACCGAGGACGTGGCGTACATCCGCGAGGTCGCATAGCCGCCGATGTCCATCGAGGACGGAGGGTTCGCTTTCATGAGTTGGTTCCCCGTCGCGATCGCCCTCGTCCTGGGGTTGGCGTTCGGCAGCTTCATGACCGTGGCGATCTACCGCGTGCCCGCAGGGGAGTCGCTCGTGCGTCCGCGTTCTCGGTGTCCGAGCTGCGGCGCGCCGATCCGCGCCGCCGACAACATCCCCGTGATCTCGTGGCTGATGCTGAGGGGCCGGTGCCGTGCGTGCGGTGGTCGGATCCCGCCCGTCTACCCGCTCACCGAGCTGGCCAGCGGGGGTCTGTTCGTAGCGGTGGCGCTCGTGTACGAGGATCCGTGGCGAGCCGTGCTCCTCGCTCCCTTCGCCGGGCTCATGGTTGCCATCTCCGTGATCGACGTTCGTCACCGCCGCATCCCGAACCGTCTGATCTATCCGGCGTTCGTGATCGCGGCCGCGGTCATCATCGTCGGCGATCTCGCCGGTGGTGGACTGAACGCGCTCGACGCGGGGATCGGGCTGGTCGCCTACGGGCTCGGATTGATGATCATCGCTCTGATCTCGCCGAAGGGCATGGGGATGGGTGACGTGAAGCTCGCCGGTCTGATCGGCATGGTCCTCGGGTCGATCGGCCTCGACCTCGTCGCGGTCGCGGCCGGCATGGGGATCCTGCTCGGGGGAGTGGGGGCCGTTGTCGCACTGCTGGCCGGCAAGGGTCGGAAGTCCGCGATCCCGTTCGGACCGTTCCTCGCCGCCGGGGCCGTGATCGCCATCTTCGTGGGTCACCCGATCGCCGATGCCTACATGAACCTGCTGACCTGACCCGCCCGCCTCCGAGCCGCCACCAACGACGCTGAGGATCGGACGCGGCGTACCCCGGTCCCCTGTGAGTCCTGTGACTTTTGAGAAGTAGAGCTAATTACATCTATGTGATTTGGCCTACCGTGCCGAAAGTAGGCATGTGGGGTGATTGACGACAGATGTTGCACTTGTTACGGTGCGCAGCCCCACGGCCCAGATGGGATGGATGAGGCGGATGTGGAAGGTGTGGAACATGAGGCAGATGTGGGAGATGTGTTAGATGAGCAAACGGAGGCCGTTCGTCGGTGACCGGCTTCTCACGGTCGGGGAGGTCGCGGCGACGATGCGGGTCTCGAACATGACCGTGTACCGGCTGATCAAGAGCGGTCAGCTGGCGGCCATCCGCGTGGGGAAGAACTACCGGATCCGCGAGTCGGACGTCGACCGGTACCTCTCGGAGCGATCGGTGTAGGTGGGGAGCGATGGGCAAGCGGTCGCAGAGCGGCTGGGTGGGTCGACAGGCGGGAGACCGCTTGCTGACCGTTGCCGAGGTCGCGGCCACCATGCGCGTCTCGAACATGACCGTGTACCGGCTGATCAAGAACGGCGACCTGCCCGCCCTGCGGGTGGGGAAGAACTACCGGATCCGCGAGTCGGACGTGGACGTCTACCTCTCGGATCGGTCCGTCCAGGTGGAGGGCGCGTAGTGCCCCGGACCAGGATCGGTGTCGACGTCGGCTCGACGGCGGTGCGCGTCGCCGAGGTCGCCGCCGGAGAAATCCCGGTGATCGTTCGGGCCGCCCAGGTGCCGCTCCCACCGGGTGTCGTGGAGGCCGGCGAGGTCCGCCAGCCCGAGGTCGTGGCCGAGGCGCTCCGCGAGCTCTGGTCCAAGGCCGGGGTGAAGAGCAAGCAGGTCCACCTCGGCGTGGGGAACCAGCGGGTGGTCGTTCGCGAGCTCGCTCTTCCCTGGCTGCCCGAGAAGGAGCTGCGGGACACCCTGGGGTTCCAGGTCCAGGAGTTCATCCCCATGTCCTCGGACGAGGCCGTCCTGGACTTCGACCCACTGGGCGAGATGGATCAGGGGGGACGACGGATGGTGCGGATCCTCCTGGTGGCGGCGCACAAGCCGATGGTCAACGCCCTGGTCGAGGCCGCCCTGGCGGCCAAGCTCGACCCCCAGGGCGTCGACCTGACCCCGTTTGCGGTGACCAGGGCCGTCGGGGCCGGGGACGATGGACTCGATCTGGACTCGAGCGGCGACGAGGCCATCGTCGATATCGGCGCCCAGGTGACCTCGATCTGCGTGCACGACCGTGGTGTGA
>DASUMC010000191.1:0-2665 GCA_036277855.1 Actinomycetota bacterium | reverse complement strand
GCGTGGACCTCCGGAACCTGTTCGGATCGGAATAGGAGATCGCTGCGTGCCGTCGCTGGTCAAGAAGCGCCGCAAGAAGATGCGGAAGAAGAAGCACAAGAAGCTGCTGAAGAAGACCCGCTGGCAGCGCCGTCAACAGGGTCGCTAAGGAGCCCGGTCGGTGCGCGTGGCGGTCCCGTTCCGGGCCCGTCCGATCGCGATCGCGATCGCGATCGTGCTACTGGGCGCGATCGCACTCGCGGCGTGCGGCGAACCGCCGCCTCCCGATCTCTCGGGTTCTCGGCCGGTCACGTTCGAATCCCGCGACGGCGTCAGGCTGGAGGGCCGCCTGTTCGGCCACGGCTCGACCGCCGTCGTGCTGTCGCACATGCGACCAGCCGATCAGCGCTCGTGGTTCGCGTTCGCGAACCGTCTCGCCGACGAGGGCTACCTCGTCCTCACATACGACTTCCGTGGGTACTGCCCCGGCGGCCAGGGCGGCTGCTCGCAGGGAGAGCTCCAGATCTCGGCGATCTGGCAGGACGTGCTCGGAGCGATGGACCTCGTCCGGTCCCAGGGGGCGACCACCGTCGCGCTCGTGGGCGCGAGCATGGGTGGCACGGCCTCGCTCGTCGCGGCCGCTCACGAGGGCGTGGACGTCGCGGCGGTCGTGACCCTTTCCGCCCCGGGGTCGATCGAGGGTCTCGACGCCGACGCCGCCCTGCTCCAGCGCGTGTCGGCGAACAAGCTGTTCATCGCGGGTGTGGGGGACGCGGCCGCCGCGGCGTCGGCCGAACAGCTCTACGAGATCGCCCCGCCGCCGAAGGGGCAGCCCGAGATCGTCCCCGCCGACGACCACGGCACCGACCTGCTGACGGGCTCGCGGGGAGAGGCGGTCCAACGCATCATCGAGACCTACCTCGCGCAGTTCGCGCCGCCGTGAGGCGTCAGGGAGACGGGGTGAAGCTCGGGAACGGCGTGCCTTGGACGGGACCCGGGAACGGGGCCTGGTCACGGTTCGCGAGCGCGATCTGGTAGACCGCCGCGCCGATGATCAACGTGAACAGCACGACGATCGTGATCAGCGTGAAGCGGCGCATCGCGGGAGGCTAGCAGTCGCACCGAGGCCGGGCGTAAGCCGGGCCCTTGCACGCTTTCCATGCGCGCGGGGTCACGCGGGGAGCGTGAGCCCCGCTTCGCAGAGCTCGCGGTTGCGGGAGAGGATGCGGCGCAGGGCCTGGTCGTCGTCGAGCTGGTCGCGGAGGTCGATCTCGAGCGAGATCGACCCGCGGAACCGACGCGCCGCGAGCGCCTCGAGGAATCGGCCGAGGTCCAGCACACCCTCGTCCAGGGGCAGGTGCGAGTCCCAACCCTTGCCCGCGTTGTTCGACAGATGGACGTGGGCGAGCCGGTCGCCGACCCGGGCCACGGCCTCGACGGGGTCGACACCCGAGACCGCCAGGTGACTCGTGTCCAGCGTCACGTCGGCGAACCTCTCGAGCTCGTCGAGCGACTGCCGCGCGTGGAACCGAGCCACGCTCCGCCCCCGGAGGCGCAACGGGAACATGTTTTCGACGGCGACTCGCACGCCGCGGTCGATCGAGACGACCGGGAGCCGTTCGTCGAGCCAGCGCCGATAGGCCGGCTGCCATCGATAGGGAGGGTGCACCACGACGATCGGCGAGCCCACGCCCAGGGCGAGCTCGATCGCTCGGTCGATCTTCCCGACGGGGTCGCGTCCCCAGACCCTACGGGACATCAGCAGGAACGGCGCGTGGATCGCCAGGATGGGGAGCGCGTGGTCCTCGGAGAGCGCTCGGACGCGCGACGCGTCCTGGGTGTCGGGATCGTTCGTGACCATCAGCTCGATCCCGTCGAACCCGGTCCGCGCGAACAACGGGAACGCGACGTCGATCGGTTTGGAGAACACCGAGATCGTCGAGCAGATGATGGGGGGACGATCGTCGGGCACGCCGCGATGCTAGCAGCGGTCCCCTCCGCCATGGCTATGCTGCCGCCCATGTGGGTGTTCCCCCTCGCGGCGGCGCTCGTCGCCCTGCTGTTCGCGGCGGGGCTCGTGCGTCGATACGCCGGCAGCCGTCGGCCCTACGAGCTGGTCTGGGCGCTGGCGCTCCTGATGTACGCGGGGGCATCCCTCGCCGTGGCGTTCGGTGTCGCGAGCGGATGGACCTCGGGGGAATTCCGCGTCTACTGGGCGCTCGGCGCGGTGCTGAACGTCCCGTTCCTCGCCGCGGGCGAGCTCGAACTGCTGTTCCGTAGCCGCGGCGTCCGATGGACGCTCTACGTGCTGCTCGCCTTCATCACCGCGTATACCGTCGCGGTCGTACGCACCGCGGAGATCCACACGGCGGCCCTCGCGCAAGACCTGCCCTCTGGGAAGGAGGTCTTCGGCGACGGCACCGCTGCCCATCGCTTGCCGCAGGTCGTCGCCATCCCCGCGTACCTCGTCCTGCTCGGCGGGACCCTGTGGTCGGCCTGGCGCATGCGTGGGCGGCCCGAGCTCCACGACCGGTTCTGGGGCACACTCCTGATCGCGTTCGGCGCCACGATCATCGCGGGGTTCGGATCCGCTTTCGCCGCGCTCGGCCATCTCGTGCCGTTCTCGCTCTCGCTCCTCGCGGGCATCTTCGTGATGTTCCTCGGGTTCCGGCGCGCGGCACGGCGA
>DASUMC010000190.1:0-3989 GCA_036277855.1 Actinomycetota bacterium | reverse complement strand
TTCTGCCACGTGGCGTCCCTCACCCCGACCGGCCCGCACGTGACGCCGATGGTGTTCGCCTCGGCCGCCGGCCGGGTGTGGGTGACGACGTCCAGGGGTTCGGTCAAGGCTCGGGCGTGGCGACGCGATCCGGTGGTGGCGGGGCTGGTCCGCTCGGGGGACCGAGCCGCGGCGTTCACCGGGACCGTGACGACCTACGACCTGCTCGAGACGAGCACGTGGGGGCGCTCCGTCGCCCAGGGCCCCTTGCTCGCGCTCGCGGGGTTCCGCTTCACCCGGAAGAACGCCCGGTTCTTCGCGGGCTACGCGGTGGACGCCCACCAGGTCCCGCTCGCCTGGACCCCACCGGGACGAGTCTTCGCGGAGATCCGGCTCGAGCGCACGGCGATCCTGGAGTCCGGGCGTGTGGCGAACGCCTGGGGGATCTGGGGCGACACCCTCGAGGGTGTCGAGCGCTTCCGGGCCGCCAGGGCCGGCGAGTCGCCGATGGCGCGCCTGCCCGAGGCGATCCGGGACGGCCTCGGCGACAGCGGGGAGGGCGTCCTCGCGCTCGGCACGAGCGAGGGACCGGTCGTCCTCCCGGTTCGGTGGGCGATCGACGGCGGGGGAGCGTACGCCGCGGCGCCGTCGGGAACGCTCGCACTCGCCGCGCCCTCGCGCGCTCCCAACGTCGCGTTGCAGGTCGACCTGCCGTCGTCGTGGCGCGCCCGGGCGATGATGGGGGCCATGGTCCGGGGCCACGGGCAGGTCGGCGTCGTGGCCGAGCTCGCCTCGGGCGGTGCGTCGGCCACCCGGATCGCGCGGCTCGCGGGCGTTGAACCCTCGGACGCCGCGCTGGTCGGGATCCGGCCCGCGACCGTCGTGTGGTGGCGGGGTTGGTCGTCCGGGACGGTGAGCCTCAGGTGACGAGGGTCGAGTTCGACGTGGTCGTCGAGGCGCCGCCCGAGGCCGTCTGGGAGGTGATCTCCGATCCCCGGAGGCTGCCCCATTGGGACCGACACATCGTGCGCGTCGAGGGGGTCCCGGCCGGCGGCCTCCGCGAGGGCGTGCGCTACACGACCGAGATGCGCTTCTTCGCGTTCCGCACCACGATCGACGGAGAGGTCCTCGAATGGGACCCGCCGAAACGCTCCACGATCCGGCTCAGCGGATTGCTCGAGGCCACGGTCACCTCGACGATCGAGCCGCTCGCGGGCGATCGGAGCCTGCTCCAACACATCGTCGACTACCGGCTCCGCGGCGGCCCGCTCGGCGAGGTCGCGGCGCGGAGCCTCGGGCGGATGGGGGGGGCACACCTTGCGCTGCGGCACGGGACGCTGGCCCAGAAGCGCGACATCGAGATGCGCTACCGACCGGACCGGACGACGGACGCCGACTAGTCGCGGTCGTTCTCGCGTTGCTTCAGGTACCGGCGTTGCAGGCGTCCCGGCCTGCCCACGAAGTAGCCGATCACGAACCCGAGCCCGGCGGCCACGACGATCACCGTGACGAGCCGCGCGTCCGAGTCGAACAGGAGGAAGTTGACCTCCACCTTGTCGAAGTTCGCGACCCCGAAGGCGATCAGCACGACCGCGAGGACCGCGATGAGCACCTGGCGGAACGAGATCCCCGACCGCGGCGGCGGGACGGGCTCGCCTCGGCCGCCGCCGGGATCCCTGCCCGGATCCCTGGGTGGGCCGGGGTCGTCGCCTTCTCGTCGCATCGCCACCCTTCCGTGACGCCGATGCCGGATTCTCGCATCATCCTGGCCGTGCGAGCACGTCCGGTCCTTCGAACGGCGGCCCTGGGCGGCGCCGCGCTCGCCGTCGGGGCCTGGAGCTCGGCGGGGCGGGGCCGCCAGCGCGATCTCGAGGCGTTCCGCGAGGGGAACCGCGACCGGGGGCCCGCCGCCGATCGCCTGCTCCGCGGGGTGACCGAGCTCGGGTCGATCTGGGCGTCGGTGGGTGCGGCCGCCGCGCTGGCCGCGGCGGGCCATCGCCGGGCGGCCGCCCGGGGCCTCGCCGCGGCGTCCGTCACGTGGCTGGCGGGTCAGGGACTCAAGCGCGTGTTCGGTCGTCCTCGCCCCTACGACGCCGGCCTCGACGAGATGCACCTGCGCATCGAGCGCCCGAACGGCACCTCGTGGCCGAGCAGCCACCCGGCCGTCCTGCAGTCGTTCCTCACCGTGACGTCGAGGGACCTCGGGGCGGGATCGGTCGCCGGGGCGGCGCTCGACGGCCTGGTGGCCGCCATCGGAGTCTCACGTGTGTACGTGGGCGTGCACTTCCCCTCCGACGTGGCCGGCGGCATCCTGCTCGGCAAGGCCGTGGCCGCCGCGTTCGACGGCAACCGCCGATAGACTCGCCCGGTGCTCGCCTCCATCGGCTGGCCGGTCCTCGATCGGATCCACCTGTTCGGCGACTTCGCGATCAGCCCGCACGGCATCGGGATCGCCGTGGGGTTCCTGTTCGGCGCGTGGATCCTGCAGCACGAGGGACCCAAGCGGGGGGTGAGCGTCGAGCACATCAACACGATGGTGTTCTGGGCGCTGATCGGCACGATCATCGGCGCCCGTCTGTTCTTCGTGATCGGCCACTTCTCCGAGTTCACCAGCGTGGCCGACATGCTCGCGCTCTGGAACGGTGGGCTCACACTGCTCGGTGGGATCGCCGGCGCGATCCTGATCAACATCCCGCTGTTCCGCAGGTATCACTACTCGTTCTTCCAGGTGATGGACGGTGCCGTGATCGGGCTCGCGTTCGGGATCGCGTTCGGCAGGATCGGCGACCTCATCATCGGCGACCACCTCGGCAAGCCGACCAGTTGGCTGCTCGCGTTCCAGTACGAGGGCGGCAACCTGTCGGGGTTCGCCTGCGCGGAGGGCAGCTGCCGGGCGACGCTCGAGGGTGGCCAGGTGCTCACGATCACCCACCAGGTGGCCCGGCTCACCGCACCGACGGGCCGACTCCTCGCGGAGGGCGTCGGGGTCCATCAGACGGCGTTGTACGACATGTTCTTCGCGACGTGCCTGTTCCTGGTGCTGTACGCGCTGTCGAGGGCGCCCCGGCGCCTCGGGGTGCTCACGCTCGTGTTCGGGGCGGTCTACGGGGCGACGCGGGTCCTCGAGGACTTCCTGCGGGTCGACAAGCGGGTGTTCGGCCTGACCGGCAGCCAGTGGACCGGGCTCACGGTCTCGATCGTCTGCATCGTCACGCTGATCGCATGGGCGGTCGGGGCGCGCCGGTCACCCCCCGACGACCGAACGACGATCGGGGAGGCCGGCGCGGCCGACCGGACCGCTCCCTGACGGCGCGTCTCAGTGGGCGTGGCCGTGATGGTCGCCGGCCGTCACGGGAGCGCCGGGTCGGGCCATGAGCGGCAGCGGCTTGCCGACCTTCGATCGGGTCGTGTGCGCGAGCTCCCGCGCCGCGCGCCGGAGAGCCTCGCCCGCGGGTGAGTCCGGGTCGGTCACAACGATCGGAGCGCCGTCGTCGCCCCCCTCGCGCAGCGCGGGCTCGAGCGGCACCTGGGCGAACAGCGGGACGCCGAGGGTCTCGGCGGCCTCATTCCCGCCGCCCTGACCGAAGATCGGCGTGGGCTCGCCGCAGTGGGGGCAGACGAACCACGACATGTTCTCGATGACGCCGATCGGACGCAGGTTGGTCCGCTCCGCCATCTTGCCCGCCCGCTCCGCCACCTTGCGCGCCGCCTCCTGCGGCGTGGTGACGACGAGCATCGACGCACCGGGCAGGAACGAGGCGAGGCTGATCGACACGTCGCCGGTCCCCGGCGGCAGGTCGCACAGGAGGAAGTCGAGATCGCCCCAGTACACGTCGCCCAGGAACTGCTCGATCGCCTTGTGCAGCATGGGGCCGCGCCAGATCACCGGCGTCTCCTCGGGCACGAAGAAGCCCATCGAGATCACCTTCACGCCGTGGGACTCCATCGGCAGGATCATGTCGTTGAACCCCACGGGCTTGCCGGTCACACCCATCATGCGGGGGACGCTG
>DASUMC010000189.1:0-2749 GCA_036277855.1 Actinomycetota bacterium | reverse complement strand
ACAGGGCCCGGCGTGCCCCGGCCATCCGGGAGGGGTCGGCGGATGCGATCCTCAGGGATGCCGGCCGTCGTACTCGGCGACCACCTTCTTCGGGACGCACATCCGCCAGGCGTCGAGGACGAGCTCGCGCATCTCGGTCTCGTCGAGCGCCGCGAGCCGGCACTCGACCCAGTGGTACCGCAGGTCGCCCCTCCCCGGCATCATGAACTTGTTCGGCTCGGAGCGGACCAACGCCTCGCGCTCGTCCTTGGGGAACCCGAAGCCCATCTCGGTCTCGTCGCGCGAGAAGGCCACGAAGACGATCCGGCCGACGCGGAACTTCACCCTGTCCCGCACGAGCGCCTCGGTCGTACGGGGCAGGGTCATCGCGAACGCCCGCACGTCGTCGATCGTCACCATCGGCCCATCCTCGGTCGCCGCGGACGCCAGCCACGATACGGAAGGGCACCGACGGCTGGATTCAGGCCGTTCGAGCCGTGACGCGACGTCGCTGGCGCTCGCGTCCAGCTGAAACAGGCCGTGCAGGGATCGTCGGCACCCGTCGGCGAGCTCAGTTCTGCCGGTTGAACCACACCCCGCCGGGACCGCTCCAGCTCAGTCCCTCGCCCCAGGTGGCGATCGTCTTCCCCTCGCTCGTGATGGCGATCTCGCCGTAGTCTCCGTAGACCTCGTCGAACCCGTCGGCGTGTTTGTAGGCGGCGCCGGACGTGACATCCGAGATCACGACCGGCGCACTCCACGAGGCGCCTCCGTTGGCCGAGCTCCGATAGAAGACGTTCCAGGCATCGGGGTCGTCGCCGTTGCTCGTCTGCATATACCAGGCACGGACGTCCCCGCTCCCGCGGGACTCGACAGCCGGCGAGGTAGCGTTCTCAGCCGCGACCGACAGGGCGACCCGCCCGCTCCACGTGCGGCCGCCATCGGCGGACCGTCGGGCAAAGATCCGCTGCGGGCCGAGATTGGTCGCGGCGCCGTCGTAGAGCACGACGAGGCCCCCGGCGTCGTCGGCCGAGATGGCGTCGTGCCCGATGTAGAAGTCCGGCCCGCAGCCCTCGGCGATGCAGGGCTCGCCAACGGCCACCGTGTCGACGACGTGGTCCTCCCACGTAGCACCGGTGTCTCGCGAGATGAAGACATGGTGGCGCACGTCGCCGACGGGTGCACCGCCCGGGCCCGAGTAGTCGATGTCGCTCTGGGCGAAGACGACGGTGCCGTCGTGCAGCACGTCGGCGTCGAACGCGAAGAAGTAGCGGTTCGAGTCGACGAGCTTGGTCTGGGTCCACGTCTGCCCGGAGTCGTGTGACTGGGCCATCCAGGGATCACCGCCGGTCGGGCCGTTCCAGGAGATGTAGACATCCTTGCCGTCATCGCTCGTGGCGAGCGCCGGCTTGTCGTTCCACGAGACGTTGCCGTAGGTCTTGACGGGCGCCAACCACGTGGCGCCGTGGTCGACCGACCTCGTGAACAGCACGTTGAAGCCGTTGAGGTAGGCGGCGTAGACCGCGCCGGTGTTCGGGACGACCTCGACGACGGGGTCGTACTGCCACGAACCCTTGCAGGCGCAGAGCGGTCGTTGCGGCGCCCACGTCCTCCCGCCATCCGAGGAGACGTGGACGGAGATGTGCGGCACCGGGCAATTGCCCGGACAGGGCTTGTCGCCGAAGTGGGTCGTCATCAGATACACGAACGGGGCGGTCGGATCCGCCGCGATCGCGGGCTCCCAATCATCCGCGACCGGATCGGCGACGCGCTCGCCGGCCCAGCCCGGCGCCGGTGCGGCCGAGGCCGCGGCCACCTTCGTTCGGACCTGCCATCGGACGCCCTGCTCGTTCGCTTCCTCGAGCGCCTCCAGTCGCTCCTCCGTCTGTTCGGACAGCTCCTCCTCGACCTCCGAGCCGCCGCCCCGCGCCTGCGGCTCGCCGCCGCCGGACGGAGCCGGGTCGAGGATCCGAACGAGTACCCAGGCGAGCAGGAGCACGGCAACCACCGATGCCGCGAACGCGGTTCGTCGAGCAGCTCGAGCCGACATCGTCCCCCCTCAGATCAGGTCGGCTCCTTCCTATCACGACGCCAAGACCGCCGCAGGCGACCGCCGAGTCTCGGCGAGTCCCCCCAGCCTTGCCTCCGCGCGATCTAGTCCACGAAGGGACCGTTGAACACGGGGGTCTCTCCGTACGGTCGCCCGGCCATGAGCAGGAACCGGGTCCCGGGAACGGCATCGGTCACCGTGAGCTCCTCACCGGGACCGAGCAGGACGAGCTGCGGAGGCCCCGCGGGTCGCCCATTGGCGCCGAACACGGCCGCGCCGTCGAGCACGTACGCGAAGCCCTGGTATTCGGACGGGACGTTCGTCGTGACCTCGCCGCCATCGGGGAGCTCGACGTCGAGCACGGTGGCCGGCGTTCCGAGCTTCACCGGGGAACCCTCGCCGACCAACACCCGGACCGTCGCGTCTCCCTCCTTGCGAACGGTCATCTGCTCCGGCAACAGCACCCGCGCGCTCGGCTCCGCCTGCTTGTCCTTGCGGGCGAGGTTCACCCAGAACAGCACGCTCCGCCACTCGGTGTCGCCCAGGCCCTCCTCGCGCTGCTCCGCGCCGATCGCCTCGGCGTGCCAGGCGCCGCGCCCGGTCCTGAGCGCCAGGAGCGCGCCCTCGGGCAGTCTGGCCCGCTCGATCGCTCCTCCCGGTCCCGTGCTGTGGCCGGTGCTGGCCGAGCCCTGGAGGATGTACCAGAGGTTGTCGAACCCC
>DASUMC010000188.1:0-6081 GCA_036277855.1 Actinomycetota bacterium | reverse complement strand
CCGGGCCGTCGAGGAGCACCGTGACGAGATCGAGGAGATCCTCAAGGGCGCCGACATGGTGTTCGTCACGGCGGGCGAAGGGGGGGGCACCGGGACCGGTGGCGCACCCATCGTCGCCGAGATCGCCCGCGCGCTCGACGCCCTCACGATCGGAGTCGTGACGCGGCCGTTCGGATTCGAGGGTCGTCTCCGCGCGACGCAGGCGGACCTCGGGATCAGCGAGCTGAAGAAGGCCGTGGACACGTTGATCGTCGTGCCGAACGATCGCCTACTCCAGGTCTCCGACCCCAGTACCCCGATGATCGACGCGTTCCGTACGGCGGACCAGGTCCTGTTCCAGGGTGTGGACGGCATCACGTCGCTCATCACGACGCCGGGTCTGATCAACCTCGACTTCGCAGACGTCAGGTCCGTCATGACGGGCGCGGGGTCCGCATTGATGGGGATCGGTCAGGGCTCGGGCGAGGACCGCGCCGAGGAGGCCGCTCGATCGGCGATCTCGTCGCCGCTGCTGGAATCCTCGATCGAGGGGGCGCGGGGGTTGCTGCTGTCGGTCGCCGGGCCCACCGGCCTCACCCTGCACGAGGTGAACAAGGCCGCGGACGCGATCACCCGGGTGGCGCATCCCGACGCGAACATCATCTTCGGCGCCGTGATCGACGACGCCCTGGGTGAGGAGATCCGCGTGACGGTGATCGCCGCGGGATTCGACAAGGCGCTGACCGCGCCGACGTCGTCCAGGTTCGCGGAGAGCCGACTGTCGCGCCTGCTCGAGGAACCCGAGACCGTGGTGGTGATCGAGCCGTCCCCGGCGGCATCCTCGCCGATGGAGGACGAGGACGACGTCCTGCCGATGCCGTCGATCCTGGTCGAGGAGGAGGACGAGATCTTCAAGCCCGCGCAGGAGCGGGTCGCGTTCGACGCCGAGGAGGATCTCGACATCCCGGACTTCTTGAAGAGCTAGAGGGTGGAACGTCCGCCCCGCACCGTGGGGCGGGATCGTGTTCGAGCGGTCAGAGGCGCCCTTCCCCCGCCTCTGGGGCCCGGGATCCCGCCCCCTTCCTTGACCGGATCACCGATCCTCCGACCGCCATCGGAGTGGTGGTGATGTTCTTCGTGTGCCTCCTGTTCTTGACTGTCGGCTTCTGTTACCTTGCGTGACGTGCCGGCCGACCCCCCGCCCGATGCGCTCGTGGCGAACCTGACGAGGATCCGCGAGGAGATCGCGGGGGCGTGCGAACGCGCCGGGCGACAACCCGGCGAGGTCCGCATCGTGGCGGCGGCCAAGACCTTCGAGCCCGAGGCGATCGAACGTGTCCGAGACGCGGGCGTCCGCGAGGTGGGGGAGAACTACGTGAAGGAGCTTCGCCGCAAACGGGCTCGGGTGGACGGGATCGTCTGGCATTTCATCGGGACCCTGCAGAGCCACTCGGCGCACCACGTCGCCGAGCTCGCCGACGTCGTCGAGACCGTCACCCGCGGACGCGCGACGGACAGATTGGCGCGGCGCGCGCTCGACATCGGTCGGTCGATCCCGGTGCTGATCGAGGTGGACTTCACGGGCGAGCGAACGGGCGTCGCCCCCGACGAGGTGTCGGTCGCGGCCGACGAGGTCGCCGAGACCGACGGCGTGGATCTCGTCGGCCTGATGACCCTGCCGCCGATGCCGTCCGTCGCCGAGGACTCCCGTCCGTTCTTCCGCCGCCTGCGGGAGCTCCGGAACGGGGTGGCGGCGCACCATCCCGGGGCGGCGGAGCTCTCCATGGGAATGTCCCTCGATTACCCGGTTGCGGTGGAGGAAGGCGCTACGATGGTCCGGATCGGCACGGCCTTGTTCGGGGCACGGCGCCCGGAAGATACAGGGAGGACGTGATGCCAGGCGTGTGGAAGAAGACGCTCACCTATCTCGGCCTCGTGGAGGACGACGAGTTCGAGGAGCTGGACGAGGTCGGCGCCGCCCCCGAGACCGCCGAGGTTCGTCGCTTCCAGCGACCGCAGGCCCTGCGCGAGGTGGAGCTCGAGCCCGAGCACGAGGGGATCGTGCGCACCATCCCGTCGAGTCGCCCCGCGACCGCGGGCTCGATCCACAAGTCGGAGCCGCGCCGCTTCAACGAGGCGCGGGACATCGCCGATCGGTTCAAGGACGGGATCCCGGTCATCATGAACCTGCAGAGCACCGACGACACGATCGCTCGCAGGCTCGTCGACTTCGCGTCCGGGCTCGTGTACGGGCTCGACGGAAAGATCGAGATGGTGGCCAATCGGGTCTACCTGCTGACGCCCGCCAACGTGGACGTCTCCGCCGAGGACCGCGAGCGCATCGCCGGCGGCGACCTCTACAACCAGTTCTGACGCCCTCGATCGCTTCACCCCACTGCGATGACCGCCGCCGAGAACGCGCTGCTCAGCCTCCTGTGCATCGTCCTGCGGGTCTACACGATCCTGCTGTTCGTCCGCGTGATCATCTCGTGGGCGTACATGTTCGGGTTCCGGCCGCCGTACTCCGGGCCGCTTCGGACGATCCTGGATCTGCTGGACGACGTCACCGAGCCGGTCCTGCGCCCCCTCCGGGCGCTGATCCCGCCGGTCCGGGCGGGCGGCGTGGGGCTCGATATCTCCATCCTCATCGCGTTCGTTATCCTTGCGGTCCTACAGACCGCGCTGTGCTGACGGAGGGGGACGACTGCATGCGGAGGAAGAAGGGAACGGACGACGCCCCGGCGACCGGCGCCCGGATCACGCCGGAAGAGGTGCAGCAGGTGGAGTTCCGCCTGGCGTTCCGCGGGTACAACGAGCGCGACGTCGATGCGTTTCTGGACCGGATCACCGAGGGCCTGTCCTCCTACCTCGAGGAGCTCGAGCGACTGCGGCTCGTGGGCCAGCCCCTTCAGGGTGTCGCCGGCTCGACCGGCGACGCCGGCGAGATGGTGGCTCGTGCACGCGCGGAGGCCGACGAGATCGTCCGACGCGCCCACGAGCAGGCCGCGGGGATCCGGGCGGCCGCCGGCGCCGGCTCGAGCGACACTCGGGGCGTCGTGGCCCCGTTCCTCAACCAGGAACGGGAGTTCCTCCAGAGCCTCGGCGGTCTCGTGCAGACGCACGCGGAAGAGATCAAGCAGATGGTGCTCGCGATCCGCGAGCGGGCCGAGGCGCCCCCGATGCCCGACGGCGAACGGTCCGCCGCCAGGCCGTCGTCGCGGCCGGACGTCCGTCCCTCCATCCCGTCGGACGCCGCGGGGGAACGAGCGACCGCCTCGGCGGAGGCCCCGGAGGTCATCGAGCCGGCCTCGGCCGCCGAGATCCGCGAGCGGCTCCAGGCGAGCGAGCCGCCGGTCGTGATCGGGCCGGGGGACGAAGACGACCTCCAATCGGAGGCGACGCCGCCGGTCGTCGTCGAGTCCGGGACCGAGCCCGTCTTCTCCAGGGACGGGGCGCCCGCGACCGAGCGACGCGAACGCTCCCTGCGCGAGCTCTTTTGGGGCGAGGACTGAGCCGAACGCTCGGGGTCTGAGCCGACATCTCGGCTGCGGCTCACGCCCGCCGGAGGCTGACCACCACCCGGGCGCCCTCGATCTCGAAGGTCTGTTCGAACGTCGCGTCGGGCGCCGTCCCGTCGACGATCTCCAGGGCGAGGGTCTCCCCGGTGACCCACGGGCGATGCGCGTCGAGCGCCTGGGCCGCCGGACCCTCTACCCGGAGGCCGAGCACGATCCGA
The DNA here is from genome assembly GCA_036277855.1 of Actinomycetota bacterium. Classification (GTDB taxonomy): domain Bacteria; phylum Actinomycetota; class UBA4738; order UBA4738; family HRBIN12; genus DASSJM01. Next base: position 2,366 of record DASUMC010000188.1, on the reverse strand, counting down.
TCGCCGACGTCCAGGCCGGCGGCCTTGCGCGCGTCTTGCACCGCGCGCACCAGTTCGCGGGCGACGCCCTCGGCTCGAAGCTCGGGCGTCAGCTCGAGCTCGAGCGCGACCGTGATGCCGCCATCGCTCGCCACCCCCCAACCCTCGACGGTCTCCTGGACGAGATCGACATCCGAGGGGGCGAGTTCGACCCGTTCGGTCCCCAGGTCGACCCACACGGGATCGCCGTGCGCGAGCGCGGCGGCGAGCGACCCGTCCTCGCGCTTGAGCGCCGCCGCCAGCGCCTTGACCCGGGATCCCAGCCGGGGGCCGAGGACCTTGAAGTTCGGCTTGGCGCGCCACCGGCCGAGCTGCTCGGCGGACTCCGCGAAGAGCACCTGCTTCACGTTGAGCTCTTCGCCGACCAGATCGAGCAACGGTTCGACGGCCGCGTGGTCGCCCGCGTAGTGCACGGCGGCCTCGAGCAACGGCTGCCGCACGCGCACCTTGGTCTCGGTCCGGACGCGCCGTCCGAGCTCCACGATCTGGCGGACAGCGGCCATCGCGTGGTCGAGGCTCGGATCCACCAGTCGCTCGTCCGCGATTGGGTAGTCCGACAGGTGCACTGAGTCCGGCGCGTCGTTGCGGCCGGCGGCCAGGTTGCGCCACAGCGTCTCCGCGACGAACGGTGTGAAGGGCGCGAGCAGCTGCGAAAGGCTGACGAGACACGTGTGCAGCGTGAGGAAGGCCGCGCGGACGTCGTCCCCTCCTTCGCCGGATGGGTCCCAGAACCGCCGGCGGGCGCGCCGGACGTACCAGTTCGACAGGTCGTCCACGAAGTCGGCGATCCGTCGGCCCGCGCCGGTCGCGTCGTACGCCTCGAGACCGTCGCGAGCGACGGCCTCGGTCCGCGAGAGCTGCGAGAGCACCCATCGGTCCAGGAGCGGCCGCTGCGCGATGGGCACGTCCCCGCCCTCGGCGGGATCGAACCCGCTCGCGTTCGCGTACGTGACGAAGAACGCGTACACGTTCCACAGGGGGAGCAGGAACTGCCGGACGACGTCGTCGAGGATCGACATGCCCACGCGTCGCTCGGCCCACGGCGAGCCGTTGGTCAGCAGGTACCAGCGGAGCGCATCGGCGCCCTGGCGGTCGAGGACCTGCCATGGATCGATCGCCGTCCCGAGCGAGGTGCTCATCCTGCGCCCGTCCTCGCCCACGATGAGTCCGAGGCAGACGCAATTGCGATAGGTGATCGAATCGAACAGCAGGACACCCTCGGCCATCAGTGTGTAGAACCAGCCTCGCGTCTGGTCGATCGCCTCGGCGATGAAGTCGGCGGGGAAGCGTTCATCGAACCGGTCGATGCCGCGACCGAGTTCCGGCTGGTAGCCCCACTGGGCGTAGGGCATCGCTCCCGAGTCGAACCAGGTATCGATCACCGCCGGGAGCCGGTGCGCCTCGCCCTGGCACACGGGGCACGCGAAGACGACCTCGTCGATCCCCGGCCGGTGGGGGTCGATATCGGTCACGTCGCGACCGGCGTGCTCGGAGAGCTCGGAGAGCGACCCGATCGCGGTGTCGTGACCGTCGCCGCACCGCCAGATCGGGAGCGGGGTACCCCAATAGCGCTCGCGTGAGAGGGCCCAGTCGATGTTGTTCGCGAGCCAATTGCCGTACCGGCCGTGCTTGATGTGGTCGGGGTACCAGTTCACTTCCTCGTTCACCGCGAGGAGCCGTTCCTTCACCTCGGTCGTTTTCGCGTACCAGGACGTGCGCGCGAGGTAGATCAGCGGGGTCTCACAGCGCCAGCACAGCGGGTAGGCGTGCGTGATCGTTTCCGAACGAAGGAGGAGGCCACGCGACCGTAGGTCCTCCTGGATCAGTGCATCCGCATCCTTGAAGAACGAGCCGCGCACGAAGGCCGGGGCCTGGTCGGTGAACCGGCCCTCGCCATCCAGCGGCTTGAACGTCCTCCATCCTTCCCGCCGACCGATCTCGAGGTCTTCGGGTCCAAACGCCGGCGCCAGGTGCACGACGCCGGTCCCGTCCTCGAGCGAGACGAACTCCGCGGTCACGATGCGGTGGGCGCTCTCGACGTTCGGGTAGAGCGGCTCGTACCGGGTGCCGACGAGCGACGCTCCGGAGAGCGGACCCGCGACGATGGGATCTTCAGGCAGGACGGCGTCCCTCAGGGCCTCGGCCAGAACGAGCCGCTCGCCGCCGTGGTCGACCACCACGTACGGGGCGTCGGCTGAGACGGCGAGGCCGGTATTGGAGATCAGCGTCCACGGCGTGGTCGTCCACCCGAGCATCGAGGCTCCGACGAGCGAAGCGGCGGGCGCCTCGACGATGCGGAACAGGATGTAGACGCTCGGGTCCTCGAC
>DASUMC010000187.1:0-4791 GCA_036277855.1 Actinomycetota bacterium | reverse complement strand
GTGCACGTCCTCGCGCTCGAGCTCGGCGAGCAGCGCCCGGTACAGCGCCGATCCCAGCCCCTGCCCGATGTGGCTCGGCGCGACGTAGACGCTCGTCTCGACCGAAGGCGCGTAGGCGGCCCTCGGTCGGTAGGGCACGCTCGCGGCGTACCCGACCGCCCTCCCTGGCTCCGAGCGACGAGCAGGCGGTGACGCCCCCGCGTGTCGAACAGCGAGAACCACTCGCGGCGCCACGCGGCCGAGGGGACCTCGACATCGAAGCTGATCGCCGACGTCCGCACGTAGTGCCCGTAGATGTCCGAGATCGCCTCGAGGTCGTCGAGGGAGCCGGACGCGATCCCGACCGTCATGCGGACCATCTTCCCGAACGACCCCATCGACGCGGTTACGCCGTCGTTACGCCTCGATCACGAAGGCACGTACGCCCGCGAACGCCAACGGGGTTTGGGGTTGCCTCTCGAGGGCCCCGCCTCGGCGCCCCCTGGGTGGGTCCTTCGGTCAACCCGTCGCGCGCCGCGCCAAGACCTCCAGGTACTCGTCGAGCCGATCCCACGTCTCGGCGGCGCCCTCCTCCATCCCCGTCTCGAGCACCGCGTCGCGTTGCTCGATCGTGTCGAACTCGGCGGTGCTCGTGAGCGTGGTCTTGCCGTCGTGCTCCTCGAACACGTAGGTCTCTGGCCCCGGTTCACCCGGCATGCCCTCGAACCCGAACGTCCACACGAACCGCTCGGGACGGACGATCTCGAGGTACTCACCGAAGAACGCCGGGGTCTCGGGATCGGGGCCTCGGTGGGCGATCCTCCAGGCACCGCCGGGGCGGAAGTCGATCTCGCACGTCACGACCTCGTAGTTCCGCGGACCCCACCAGTGCGACACGTGCTCACACGAGCTATGTGCGTCGAACACGAGCTCGCGCGGCGCGTCGAAGACCCGGGTCATGACGATCTTCCTGTCCGGCGTCTCCATCGTGTGCTGGTACCTACCGTTTCCGCCCATCGCCCTTCTCCTTCCTCTTGCCTGGTCCACGTCCCTGGAGCTCGTCCAGGTACTCGTCCAGTCGGTCGTAGCGCTCGTCCCAGAAGCGGCGATATCGGTCGGTCCACTCGGCGACCTCCTTCAGAGGAGTCGCCCGGAGCCGCGCGGGCCGCCACTGCCGCTCCCGCCCCCTCGAGACCAGTCCGGCGTGCTCCAGCACCTTCAGGTGTTTCGAGACCGCAGGCAGGCTCATCTCGAACGGCTCCGCCAGCTCGGTGACGGAGGCCTCCCCCTTCGCCAGGCGCGCGAGGATGGCTCGTCGGGTCGGATCCGCCAGCGCCCCGAAGGTGCGATCCAACCGATCTGCGACGTTCATCTATTCAATCCTCCGGTTAATTAACTAGGCGGTAAACTAACGGGTACACAACTCCGCTGTCAAGGGGAAGCGGGACACCTGTGGTTCGTCCAAGCGCGCTCGAGGCTGCGCAGGTCTCGAACCGCCGCGGACGAACGCAAGCGTGGTGGCTCTGCCCCTCCTCCGGCTCCTCTAGTCCGGGTGTTGCTCCTCGGGTGATAGGTCCATGCCTTCGGTGGAGGATCGCTCGGGTTCGAACCCGGCCGGCGCTGGCTCACTCTCGATATGCATCGTGATCCGCTTCGCGAAACGGAATCCCTGGCGGTTCGGTCCAGGCTCGGCGGGCTCGTTCGCGGGGCTGTCCAGGTACCGGCGCATCCCGTTCGCGAACTCGATCCCCTCGATCTGATTGTCCGAAAGCATCTCGCCGTCGACCTCCTTCGCAGCCAGAACGTCGCGGACCATCGAAAACAACACCGGATGGTCGAGCGAACCCGGGTCCCAATGCTCGTCGCCGGGGATCTCGACGTGACCGTACACGAACGGGTCGTCCCAGACCTCGCGGCGTCGGTAGTACGTGTCCACGGCCGCCGGAAGCCGATCGAGCCGGACCGGCCACCGATCTGGACGTTTCAACGCAGTAGCCACGAAGCCGCGGCGATGCAAGAGCGCCATCAGCGCGACGAGCGGGAAGAGGCTCTCCGGTTTCGGTAGCCACGGATCCAGTCTCGAGAACCCAACGATCTCGATCTGGAGGAGGTCATCGTCGTGTTCGTCCACCGCCGAGCCTCTGGCCCACAGCGGTCGGTGTTGACCGATGACGTTCTCGCCGACCTGGAACTCGCTTGGGAAGCGGAGATCCTCAACGTAGCCGTGCGTTTGGGTCGTGTGCAGGCAGAGCAGGGGGTTGTTGCGTCGCCGTCGATCGAACGGTGCTTGAGGGAAGTGCTTGACAGGAACCAGCCCTCCATCCGGTCCTCGGAGCTTCCCCACGATCCAACCGTTGATGATCTCGTGCGTCATCGATCGAAGAACGGCAGGTCACCCTCGGCGCTTCCACGACTTCACCGGATCATGCTAGCTCCGACGTGCGGCTCGGTCGGACGCGGACCTCCACTCCTGGCCTCCTCAGCACCTACCACTGGATGATCCACTCGTTGAATGCAGGGAAGGTGATCGTCCAAGGGGGGCGCGAGGCGAGCACGCCGGCGCTAGACCTGATACCGCCTGATCTCCGAGGTCGCGCGCCCACACCTGTCGCCGCACGGTGACATCGTGATCTTCGGGTGGACCGGAGGCATCGCATCCACCAGGGCCCGGTACGCCCCGCCCCTCGTGCCTGGTATCGAGTGAATACCTGCGTACTGCGCTCTACGTAATACACCCGCCCTTCGGCCTATTGCCCGACTTTTGGCATCCGCCGTAGGCTCACGACCAATCAATCAGGTGTGACATCGAAGGTCTCGACGGAGGACGAATGGGCGCGACTCCCCTAGGACGTGGTCAGGCACCTATCAGCCTGATCGTCATCGAGTCGGTTGGGATCGTTCGGGCCAGCCTGCGGCTGGTCTTCGCCGCCGACCCCGATCTCACGCTCCTGGGAGAGGCCGAGGATGCGGACGCGGGTCTGGAGTTGGTTGCGTCCCTTCGCGGGCAGGGCCTGCGAATCGCGCTCGTCGGGCTCGAGCTCGGCGGGGATCACGACGCCTTCTGGCTGATCCGCTCGCTCCGCGAGCGCTCGCCCGAGCTGATCATCCTGGCGACAGGTGCCGATCTCCACCGGGGCGCGATCTCACAGGGCTTGTTCGCCGGCGCCGACGGGTTCGTGCACAAGAACTCATCGCCGGAGCGATTCGTCGAGGCGACCAGGCGGGCGGCGGCGGGCGAGGTCGTGCTCGAGGGTCTCCCACGCGGCGCCCTCGGCGGCATCGTGGAGGGTGTCGAGAGCATGGAGCGGCAACGAGCCACCACACCGATCCTCACCGACCGGGAGAAGGCGGTCCTCGTCGCCGCCGCGGACGGCCTCACGGCGCGCGAGATCGGCCGGCGTCTCGGGGTGAGCGAGCGCACGGTGACGACCCACCTCAACCACATCTACCGCAAGCTGAACGTGAACAGCCGGGTCGCCGCACTGTCGGCGGCCTGGGGTCTCGGCTTGATCACGACGCCGGTCGTCAGTGTGGTGGCGCGAGGCGCCGAACAGGTCCGCGAGCCCGAGTACGTCGCGGTATCAGGGTAGTTCCTCGTCCCTTTATCGGGTCGACGCTTAGCGACGGCCGGCATCCGCATACCGACCTTGCTCTCCGCCTGATCGCGTAGACGGATGTTCGTACGCAGGTGCCTCGACCGCGTAGACACCATTCCGGATACCGCCTCCGCAGCGACCGTGGCTACCGTCGTCGTCGGAAACGTGGGACCGCCGGGCGGCGTCGCGGACGCGAGGTCTTCCCGGCCTTCACGTCGGGAAGGGGGTGAAGATCTTCATGCTGCTTCAGGCCTACACCTTCGTGCGGGTAACCGGCGGCGACTTCCGCTCGCGGTTGCACGACCGATTCGTCGAGCTCACGCGTAGCGAGACCGGCGCCACGGCGGCCGAGTATGCGCTGCTCGTCTCGCTGATCGCGATCGTGATCGTGGTTGGCGCCTTCGCACTCGGCACCGCCGTCAACGACCGGCTCAACAACACGGCGGACTGCATTGACCTAGCCAACGGCGCTCCTTGCCCCCCGTAAGACTGCGCCTGGCTTGAAGAGTGGCTCCGGCCGCTCTCTCTTCCCCGCCAAGGGCGGGGAAGAGATGGAGGTCGGAGACAGTGTGGAGACAAGAACATCGACGAGTGAGACGGCGAGGCGACCGTGGCGCTGTTGCGGTGGAGTTCGCGCTGTTGGTGCCGCTCCTGGTCGTGATCCTGTTCGCGATCATCGCCGTCGGGATCGCGCTCTTCCGAGTGGTGAACTACACGAGCGCGGCCCGTGAAGGAGCGCGCTACGCGGCCGTGCACTGCCGGCCTGAGGTCACCGCTTGCACGCAGGATCTGATCGTCGCGCGGGTCACGCAGGCCGCCAACGGGAATCCGGTCGGTCCCGGGACTCCGATCGCAGACCGAGACTGCTCCGTCACGCCGGGAGAGCCCGTCACGGTCTCTTGGGAGCAGACGGTTCCCGTGCACATCCCGCTCGTTCCGGATCTCACGTTCACGATGACGGTCGCGGGGACGTTCCGATGCGAGTGAGGGTCCGGCTCCGCGACGATTCCGGCGCCACCGCGGTCATCGTGGCGATCCTGATCTTCGTCCTGGTAGGGATGCTCGCCCTCGCCGCGGACGGCGGGATCCTGTGGGCGAAGTATCGCGGGATTCGGACGGCGAACGATGCGGCCGCCCTGGCGGCGGCGTACTCCTGTGCGACCGGAGAAGGGCTCGCCGGCGCCGAGACCGCCGCGGACAGCATCGCCGCCGCGAA
>DASUMC010000186.1:0-2983 GCA_036277855.1 Actinomycetota bacterium | reverse complement strand
CGCCAGGCGTTGACCGAGAAGTACGACGTCTCGCCGTCCTTCCAGTTGCCCGACTCGTCCTTGTAGCGGCGGTTGACCGCCACGCGGAACTTCACGACGGCGGCCCCGTTCGGCGTGTAGCGCAGCTCGGGATCGTCCGTGAGGTTGCCCACGATGGTGACCTGGTTCTCGCTCGCCATCTCCATCACCTTCCGTTCCGTGACCGCTCCCCGTCGGATGGCGTCCCGGGGAGGGGGAAGTCGCTGTTCGTCACGCGGCCTCGCCGCGAACGACGATCTTGAACCGCAGGACCTCGTCGGCCAGCCGCAGCGTCCGTTCGAGATCGGTCAGGATCCCGGGATCCGCCGTGAACTCGACCACGACGTAGTAGCCCTCGGCCTGCCGTTCGATCTCGAATGCCAGACGCCGGCGGCCCCAGCGATCGACCTTGCCGACCTGGCCACCCGCCTCGCCGATGACGCGGGTGATGCGGTCCAGTGCCCCGGACACGACCGACTCGTCGGCCTCCGCGGGCAGGATGAGCATGCCTTCGTACTGCCTCAGTTCTCCACCTCCTCTGGTCTGGACGGCCCCCACCGGGGGAGCAGGATGTGTGGCTGGCGCCCAGTCTAGCGGCTCGCTGGTCGGGCGACCCTAGCACCCGCGAGTGACACGCAGGGACGCGCACGCGGTGTCCCGTCGGCGCCCCCGGTAAACTGCTGGGAACGGCTGCCGTGCACTCACGAAGGAGGCGCGAGCGATGACCATCACGATCCGCGACCTGCAAGCGTGGAAGGCCGAGGGCAAGCGTTTCGCGATGCTCACGGCCTACGACTACCCCACCGCCAAGGTCTTCGACGAAGCCGGGATCCCCGTGTTGCTCGTCGGCGACTCGGTCGGCAACACCATCCTCGGCTATGAGAACACGCTGCCGGTGACCATGGACGAGATGCTGCACCACACGCGCGCGGTCGCGCGCGGCGTCACGAACGCGTTGGTGGTCGGAGACATGCCGTTCCTCTCGTACCAGGTCAGCGTCGAGGAGGGCGTCCGCAACGCCGGTCGCTTCCTGAAGGAGGGAGGCGCGGGCGCCGTCAAGATCGAGGGCGCGCAGGTCGAGCTGGTCCACACGCTCGTGGAGCTCGGGATCCCCGTGATGGCGCACGTCGGCCTGACGCCACAGTCGGTGCACGCGATGGGCGGATACCGCGTGCAGGGCCGGGGCGAGGAGGCGGCACGGGTGACCGATCAGGCGCTCGCGCTCGAGAAGGCGGGCGCGTTCGCGATCGTGCTGGAGGCCATGCCGTCCGAGCTCGGCGCTGAGCTCACCAAGACCCTGCAGATCCCCACGATCGGCATCGGCGCGGGATCGGGGACCGATGCTCAGGTGCTCGTGTCCCCCGACCTGCTCGGGCTCTCCGAGCGCGTGCCGAAGTTCGCCCGCGCGTACGTGGACCTGCGAGGCGAGATCGCCAAGGCCGCTACCGCGTTCGCCGCCGACGTCGAGGCCGGGACGTTCCCCGACGAGGAGCACTCGTACTCGTAAGGAATCGAGGATGAGCCAGGGACTGAAGCAGGCCTCGCGGCGCCCCCGCGCCCACGGCCCATCCCAGGGCGGTGTACGTGGAGCTGTCGGCGGGCATCGAAACGTGGCAGACCGTCTGTTTGGCAGGGAGCAGGCGGTCCTCCACGGGTGGGTTGGGAGATAGAGGGCCCCTGAACGCCCCTCCCGGCGCAACCCCAGGATCGGGAGCCAGGCGCAGGCTCGCATGTGAGTTCAGCCGTCGAAGATGAACTCCACTGCGCGGCGCAGGTGCTCGTGAAAGTAATCGGGGAACTCGTGGCTGAGACCCGGCACCACCTCCAGCTCGGTTCGAACACGAGCCGCTATGAGGTCGGCGTAGAGCTGTTCTACCTCTTCTCGCGTCGAGTCCCGATCGCCGGTCAGGAGGGAGGCACGGAGACCACGAGCAGCTGCCCAACGCGCTGTCCGAGGCACATCCGACAGTTCCGGGTAAGCGGAGACGACCGCCACCAGCCCTTGACAAGCAAACGGCTTGCCGGTGAGGGCAATCGCCGCCGCCCGCCCCCCGCCCTGTGAGGCTCCGCCGATCACGGTCGCCGCCGCAGCCTCCGGGTAGCGATCCAGGGCCTGTTCTCGTGCGAGTCGGACGTCCCGTGCGGTCACGGCGGCATCTGCCCACGCTGGCTCATCGTCCCCGCCCACCTGGGTGGACTCTGGAACGACCACGACGAGCCCCATCTCGGTCGCCGGCCGCCAGTAGGGAGCCGACGCTGCCGCGGTGCGGGCATACATGTGCAGACCGATCAGAAGGCCCCGGACGGGTTCGACTTCCGGCGCGAACAGCAGGACCTCTGGCCGCTCGGGACGATTTGCGTTCGCACGCTCGGTGGACCTCCGGACCTCCTCAAGCATGTCTTCAAAGCCAGGCTGCCCGCGGGCGGCGCCTAGGTCCGGATCGGTGCGGAGCGAGGTCTCCGACCAGCACATGCCATCTTCGGCGCCTCGATGGAGCCGTTCGACAGCCTGGTCGGCCTCGCCGAGGAGCGAATCGATGCATGCCTGCCAATACGTGATGCGGCTGCGCCATCTCGGGAACCGTTCGACCGCGCCATCGAGTATTTCGCGTATCTCGCCGAACCGCCGCTCGGCGTAGAGCGCGAAGACCCGTTCCTGGAGGTCATCGAACTCAGCCACGTTGGCCCCAGCTTGCAGCCAGCGTACCTGCCTCGCGGGATCGCTTGCGGCGGCAAGATGCCACTCGCCTACAGGTCCCCGAGGCCTCGGTCTACGCACAAGGAGCCTTGAGGGCGGATCAAGAGGGCTGGGTAGCGCAGGCACGGGGCCCGTCGATGGACGCGGCGGCCGGATGGACTGCTCGGGCTCGCGGCCACGGTCACCTCAATCAGGATGACGACGTTGCGCTGCGCGGCGTGTCGGTCCGGGCCGATCAAGTGGTGCATCGGGTGCGGCGCCGGCTCT
>DASUMC010000185.1:0-2787 GCA_036277855.1 Actinomycetota bacterium | reverse complement strand
CGGTGCCGCGGCGAGGACCTCGGGCTGATCGAGCTCCGGCCCGGACACTTCGCCGCATGCCACCTGGCCGCCGCCCGTCGCGGCGACGTGGTGCCCTCGACGACCTGAACCTTGGGATACGACGTCGCGATCGTGGGTGGGGGTCACAACGGGCTGACCGCCGCGTTCTACCTCGCGCGCGCCGGCCTGCGGACGATCGTGCTCGAGCGCCGCGAGATCGTCGGCGGCGCCTGCGTGACCGAGGAGATCGCGCCGGGCGTTCGCGCCTCGACGACCTCCTACATCGCGAGCATGCTTCGCCCCGAGATCGTGGCCGACCTGGGCCTGGCCGAACGCGGGCTGCGGATGGTCCCCTGCGAGCCCGGGCTCCAGGTCGTGTTCGAGGACGCCCGGGTGCTGCCGTGGTGGTCAACGCACGAACGCACGGCGGAGGAGATCCGGCGGATCTCGGCCCACGACGCGGACGCGTTCGGCCGCGTGACCGAACGGCTGCACGAGCTCGCCCGCTCGCTCCAGCCGTTCTTCCTGGAGGAGCCGCCGAACCTGTACGCGACCGGCTGGAGCAAGCTGCGCGAGGGCCGGCGACTGCTCCGCCGGTTCCGGCACCTGTCGGGCGATCGGCTCTCGGATCTGGTGCGGTTCGCGACCGGCTCGCTGGGCGAGTTCGTCGAACGCCACTTCGAGTCCGACGAGGTTCGGCGCCTGTACCTCGCGAACAACGTGTACGGGATGCACGCGCCGCCCTACCGACCGGGGACGGCGATCGGGATGCTGTTCCACATGCTCTCCGGCGGCGAGCACCACATCCAGGGCTTCAACGGCCACGTGATCGGCGGGATGGGCTCGATCACACAGGCGATGGCCTCGGCCGTCCGCGATGCCGGGGGCGAGATCCGCACGGGCGCCGAGGTGGCGCGGATCGACGTTCGAGACGGCCGGACGACGGGCGTGACGCTCGAGGACGGAACCGAGTTCACTGCCCGCATCGTGCTCTCGAACGCGGATCCGAAGCGCACCTTCCTCGGCCTTGTCGAGAAGTCCCAGCTCCCCGAGGACTTCCGGGCCGACGTCGAGGCGATCGCGATGGCCGGTCCGTGCGCAAAGGTCAACTTCGTCCTGGACGAGGAGCCCCGCTGGAACGGCATGCCCGAGGACGCCGGCCCGAACCAGCGTTCGCTCGCGACGCTCGTGCCGACGCTCGAGGGCGCGCAGCGGATGTACGACCGGCACCGATGGGGCGAGATCCCCGACGACCTCTGGGTGGACTGCGTGACCTCCTCGAACGTGGACGACACGCTCGCGCCGCCCGGCACGCACGTGATGACGGCGTTCGTGCAGTACGTGCCGTTCGCGCTGCGGTCGGGCACCTGGGACGAACGGCGGAACGAGCTCGGACGCAAGGTCGTCGACACGATCTCCCGATTCTCCGCCAACGTGGCGACGTCGATCCGCGCGATGCAGGTCGTCACCCCACTCGACCTGGAACGCACCTATGGGCTGACGGAGGGCAACATCTTCCACGGAGACCTGAACGTGGAGCAGCTCTTCTTCATGCGCCCGCTGCCCGCATGGTCGCGGTACCGGACGCCGATCGACGGGCTGTACCTGTGCGGGGCCGGCACGCACCCGGGTGGCGGCGTGACCGGGGCGCCCGGCTACGTCTCCTCGCGCGCGGCCCTGAAGGACCTCAAGCGGCGGCGGCCGTGACGCTCGAGATCGCCTGTCCGAACTGCGGCGCCCGCCCTCACACGGAGTTCGCCTTCGGCGGCGAGGATCGCCCGCATGCCGCGCCCGACCCGGCGACCGACTTCGAGCGGGTCTTCTACCCGGCCAACCTCGAGGGCATGCAGCGAGAGCGCTGGTACCACGCGCTCGGCTGTCGGAGTTGGTTCGTCGTCACCCGCGACACGCGGACCAACACCATCGGATGACGCCGGGCCCGTTGCGGTTCGAGGGGCGCGAGGTCCGGGTGCTCGACGGCGACACGGTCGCCTCGGCGCTGTTCCGTGCGGGGGTACGGACGTTCTCGCGATCGCTGAAGGGCCACCGCCGCCGCGGACTGTACTGCGGGACCGGCGAGTGCCCGAACTGCTCCGTCACGGTCGACGGCGTCCCGGGCGTGCGGTCGTGTATCACCCCTGCCTCGGCCGGCATGCGCGTCGAACGCGGCAGGGGCTGGCCCTCCGCCGAGCACGACCTCCTCCACGTCGCGGATCTCGCGCACCCGCTGATGCCCGTGGGGTTCTACCTGAAGACGTTCATCCGGCCCCGGTTCGCGTGGCGGATGGCCGAGCGCGTGATCCGGCGCGGGACGGGTTCGGGGCCGCTGCCGCTGGATGCGCCCGCCCCGCGCACGGTCGCCCGGTACGCGCGATGCGAGACGATCGTGGTCGGCGCCGGCATCGCGGGTCTGACGGCCGCGCTGGAGGCCGCCGAGGCCGGCGAACGCGTGCTCTTGTGCGACGAGTTCGCGATCGGCTCCCGGCTCACCCCGGGTCCGACGCTGGACGCGGTCCGGTCGCTCGAGCAGCGAGTGCGGGCGACCCCGGCGATCGAGATCCTCGAGCGGCATGCCGCGCTCGGCCTGTTCGAAGGGCCGACGGTGCCCCTCGGGGCCTCCGACGAGCTCGTGCAGGTGCGCGCCGACCGCGTCGTGGTGGCGACCGGCGCCACCGAGTCCCACCAGCTCTTCCCCGGCAACGATCTCCCCGGGGTGTGGCTCGGTCGCGCCGCCTCGGCCATGGCGGCGTTGCACGGCGTTCCTGTTGGCCGGCGCGTGGTCGTCGT
>DASUMC010000184.1:0-4999 GCA_036277855.1 Actinomycetota bacterium | reverse complement strand
AGCCCGGCGATCGTGATGATCACGAACCCCGCCCGCCAATCGCGCGTGCGCCACCACGCGTACGCGACGTAGGGGATCGCGAGCAGGCTGCCCCAGAAGATCGCGGGGTTGCCCTGCGCGTAGATCACCTGGCGGACACCGTCGGAGCTGAAGGCTCCGTAGTAGTAGGTGGGTCGGGCGAGGATGATCCACTTCCACGCCGGCGCGAAGTAGGCGTGCCACGGCTGCCCCTGATCGTTCACCGCCTTCAGGTCCGCATGGAACCGAGCGGCCTTGCCCTGCATCTCGGCCCACCGCTGGAGGTCCCACCCGAAGTGCAGGAACCACGGGATGTAGGTGACGAAGTAGACGATGGCCGGCGTCACCAGCAGCGCCAGGACGAAGCCGAAACCCTCGGTCGTGATCGTCGAGACGATCGGTTTCGACGTGCCGAACTGCTTGCGTCGCATGACTTCCCACAGGAATCCGAGCGCGATCGCCGTGACGAAGGCGGTCAGCCCCGACCACTTGGTGGCCATCGCGGCGCCGCCGGCCGCGCCGGCGGCGAACCGATAGGGACGCCACAGCGGCGCCGGCAGACGCCTCCTCGGGCTGACGCCCGCCTCCGCGTCGCTCGGGCCTTCCACCGCGGGGACGGGCGGAGTCCGACGCTCGATCCACCGTCGGTCGAGTAAGAGGAAGACGAACACGAGCACGACCCAGAACGCGACGAAGATGTCGAGCGTTCCGGTGCGGGATTGGACGAGGTTCAGGCTCTCGGTGGCCAGCAGCAGGCCGCCCGTGAACGTCCAGATCGGACTCGCCCACAGCAGCTGGATGATGACGGCGAGCAGCATCACCGTCGCGGTCCCGGTGACCGCGGCGCCGGCGCGCCACCCCATCGACTCCGTCCCGAACGCCAGCTCGCCGAGCGCGATCATCCACTTCCCGAGCGGCGGATGGACCCACGCGCCGGTGTCCCATTCGTTCTCGCGCCAGAACCGCTCGTCCGCGCTGTTGATGTCGCACCGCTGATCCGAGTAGTCGAGCAGGATGCACGCGGACTTCGTGTAGTAGTACTCGTCGAAGACGCGGTGCTCCGGGTACGCGAGGTGCACGAACCGCAGGTAGCCGGCGATCAGACCGACGGCCAGGACCGCCACGACCGGCCGATTGAAGCGCTTGATCCACGCGTACATCCGCAGGGACGCGCTCGGAGGTCGCTGGACGAACGGCGGTGCGGGCCGGGTGAGCGTGGACATCCGAGCGATGGTACGGCAGGGGCGCGGTTCAGGAGCGGCGTTCGGCCGTGCGTTTGGCCCGGTCCTTCAGCCGGATCACGAACTGGAGCCCCTGAAAGACGTCGTCGACCGAGGCCGACTTGTTGTCGACCAGCCCAGCGTCCAGCCCCAGGCGCTGAACGACCTCGAAGGTCAGGTCGGTGTCGACCTCCGCGGCCTTCTTGGGCCAGGCCACCCAGAGCCTGCCGGCCGGGTCCAGCGCTCGAACGGCGGCGGGGAAGCCACGGCGGAGGTCGGTCAGTGTCGTGGTGAACAGGACCACCACGTCGAGTGGTCCTCGTGCCGACCGGGCGAACGACGCTCCGGTCGGCACCGGCCCGAGCGAGAAGCCGCTCGGCGCGCCCACGACCAGGACGCGGGAGCCTTCGCGGATCCCGAGCTTGCGGGCCAGCGGCGTCGCCGAGTAGTCCCGGTGTCCGGCCGACGGTCGAGACGGGGCCACGTCCGGCACTGTAGCGGCGTCCGACGGCGGGCTACGTCGTTCGGCGGTTCCCATCCACGCATCGCGTGGGACGATCGTGACGTGGCCGGATACCTCTATGTGGTGGGCACGCCGATCGGCAACCTCGGCGACCTCTCCGACCGTGCACGCGAGACGCTCGGCACCGTCGATCTCGTCGCGGCCGAGGACACGCGCCGGACCGGGCGGCTGCTCCAGCACATCGGGGTCAGGGTGCCGATGCTCTCCCTGTTCGAGGGCAACGAGCGACAACGCATCGACGAGCTGCTCGAACGCCTGCGCGACGGCGAGCGGGTGGCGCTCGTCTCCGATGCGGGCATGCCCGCCGTCTCCGACCCCGGGTTCCGCCTCCTGCGGGCGGCCGCAGATGCGGGAATCCAGATCCGCGTCGTCCCGGGTCCGTCGGCGGTCACGGCGGCGCTCGTGGTTTCCGGTCTGCCCACCGACCGATGGGTGTTCGAGGGCTTCCTCCCTCGCCGCCCGAGCGAGCGGCGCGAGCGGCTCCGGGTGCTCGCCCACGATCCGCGGACCGTCGTCCTGTTCGAGTCCCCCCTGCGCGTGATCACGCTCCTGCGCGACGTCTTGATGGAGCTCGGCGACCGTCGTGCCGTCGTGGCCCGGGAGCTCACCAAGCTCCACGAGGAGGTCGTCCGGGGCCGGATCTCCGAGGTGATCGCGTCCCTGCTGGACGCCGAGCCGCGCGGCGAGCTGGTGGTCGTGATCGAGGGGGCCGAGGCGCGGGCGGCCCGCCTGGACGAAATGGTCGAGGAGGCGCGCCGGCTGGTCGCGGACGGGATGCGCAAGCGCGAGGCCGCGGTCGCGGTCGCCCGACGAGGCGGTGGATCCGCGAACGAGATCTACGGAGCGCTGGTGGACGGCGAGGGCCTTTCGGGCTGAAGCCACACCCGGCGCGTCCCTGTTGACTCAAGCGGTGTCGTTCGCCGGCCGATGGAACGACAGGACCTCGTCGGGATGGCGATCGGACGGATCGATGAACCGGCTCGAGCTCCCCCCGCCTCCGACCTCCCAGCCGTACCTCCCGTTCCCGCCCGCCCCGCGCACGTGGACCAACCCGCCCCCCGAGCCGCCGGGACGCCGGCGACGTCGAGCGTTCCTCACCGTCGCGATCGGGCTCGTGTTGGTACTGCTCTCGGGGGTCGCCGGCGTCGTCGCGTCCGAGACCTCGAGAGGCGACCCGGGACCGCTCTTCGGTGGCGAGCGATCCCACGCGTTCATCGGGCGCTCCGCCGACGGCGAGCCGTATCGCTGGGATCCGTGCTCGACGATCTCCTACCAGATCGACCCGGGGCGGGTCGGCGACCGGATCGTCGACGACGTGAAGGAGGCGGTCCGCCGGACGAGCGAGGCCAGCGGCCTACGTTTCCGGTTCGACGGGGTGGTGCGCACCTCCGTCGGCGAACTCTTGGACGAAGGAAGCTTCGTCACCAACGAGGCGGCCGAGGGCCTCCGCTGGAGCCCGATCCTGATCGCGCTCCGGTCTCGCGCCGCGATGCGCGAGCTGGGCGTTCGAGGCGCCCTCGGGGTGACGTTCCCCGTCACGAGCCGGTTCGACGCGGACCAGTTCGTGAGCGGTGCCATCGTGATCAACGCGAGCGCGCACCTCGAGGAGGGGTTCGACCGCGCCCCATCGTTCGGCACGGTGCTCCAGCACGAGCTCGGCCATACCGTCGGGCTCGGCCACATCCTCGATCCCTTCCAGCTGATGAGCCCGATGCCGGTCGTGACCGACTGGGGCAAGGGCGACCTGGCGGGTCTGCAGGAGCTCGGCGAGGGGCCGTGCCTCGACGTCCCGTCCGCCGAGGTCCACGCGGCCATCGTTCCGGTCCCGTGACGGATCCGTCTTCTCGTGGGGCTCGGCTACCATGACCCGACCATGGGCAAGGACGTCTACTACATCACCACGCCGATCTACTACCCGAATGCCGACCCGCACATCGGGCATGGCTACACCTCCGTGGCCGCCGACTTCATCGCCCGGTACCACCGGCTGAGGGGCGAGGAGGTCCTCCATCTCACCGGGACCGACGAACACGGCCTGAACCTCCAGCGCCGGGCCGAGGCGGCGGGCAAGGACCCGCAGACCTGGGTCGACGAGATGGCGCCGCGGTGGAGGGAGGTCTGGGCCGGCCTGGACATCGCGTACGACGACTACATCCGCACGACCGAGCCTCGCCACGAGAAGGCCGTCCAGCGCCTCCTGACCGCGGTGCACGAGAACGGCCGTGACGACATCTACCTGGGGACCTACGCGGGCCTGTACTGCGTCTCGTGCGAGGCCTACTACACCGAGGACGAGCTCGTCGACGGGATGTGCCCCATCCACGGCATCCCCGTCGAGCACGTGAAGGAGGAGAATTACTTCTTCCGGCTCTCGGCCTACGCGGACCGTCTGCTCGAGCACTACGAGCGGCGCCCGGAGGCCGTGCAGCCCGACACCCGGCGCAACGAGGTGCTCTCCCTGATCCGGGGCGGGCTCCAGGACTTCTCGATCAGCCGGACGAACTTCCGCTGGGGGATCCCGCTGCCGTGGGATCCGAAACACGTCTGCTACGTCTGGTTCGACGCCCTGACCAACTACATCACCGCCGCCGGGTACGGGACGAACGAGGCCCGCTTCTCTCGGATCTGGCCGGCGAACGTCCACCTGATCGGCAAGGACATCCTGCGGTTCCATGCCGTCTACTGGCCGGCCATGCTCATGGCGGGTGGTGTCGAGCCGCCCGAACAGGTGTGGGCGCACGGGTTCCTCACCGTCGGCGGTCAGAAGATGTCGAAGACCAACGCGACGGGGATCCACCCCTTCGAGCTCGTGGACCATTTCGGCGTGGACTCGTACCGCTACTTCTTCATCCGAGAGATCCAGTTCGGTCAGGACGGGAGCTTCTCGTGGGAGTCGATGGTCGACCGCCACAACGCGGACCTCGCCAATGGACTCGGCAACCTGGCGAGCCGGATCCTCGCGATGCTCGCCTCGTCCTTCGACGAGGTGGTGCCCGAACCGGGGGCCGAAGGCGTCGATGACGACCTCCCCGCGCTGACCGCGGACGTAGTCCGTCGGTACGAGGAACACATGGCCGAGCTCGCGCTCACCCAGGCGTTGGCCGCGGTGTGGGAGATCGTCGGGCGGGCCAACGGGTACCTGGTCGAACGGCAGCCGTGGACCTTGGCCAAGGATGAGGTGCGGCGGGCGGAGCTCGCCGGCATCCTGTACGCGTCCGCCGAGACCCTGCGGATCTTG
>DASUMC010000183.1:0-2747 GCA_036277855.1 Actinomycetota bacterium | reverse complement strand
ACCGGATCTCGGTGCCGTGACCGCAGACGACCGTCGGGCGGTCGCCGAACGTCGCGAGACCACGCAGCAGTTCGTCCACGCTCGCGCCCTCTCGCAACTCGGTGGCCACCTCGACCGGGAGCCCTCGAGCCTCGGCCAGGGGCTCCACGGTCTGGATACACCGGACGAACGGGCTGGAGAGGATCCGCTGGATGTCCAGGCCGCGGAAACGATCGATGAGGCGCAGCGCCTGCTTCCTCCCCCGTCGGGTGAGCGGCCGCTCCTCGTCGGGACCCGACCAGGCCTCGCGGACCCCGGCCTTAGCGTGTCGAACGACGTAGAGCGCCGACGCGGAGGCCGGCGCGCCCGTCGCGACCCATCGCAGCAGCCTGCGGTCGTGGGCATAGCTCAGCAGTCGTGCAGCGTCCCCGAGGGGCACCCACCGCAGCTCGTCCACCTCCTGGTTCGGAGCGAACCCGCCGCCGTTGGCATCCATCTGGAAGTACCGAACGACCTTGGCCCGGCCTCGACGATCCCGATAGGTCACGGCGCCGACGCTCGGCCCGAGGTGGCACCGCAGGCCGGTCTCCTCCTCCACCTCGCGCAGGGCCGCCGTTGCCTCGTCCTCGCCGTCCTCGAGCTTGCCCTTGGGGAACGACCAGTCGTCGTACCGCGGACGGTGCACCAGGGCCACCGATCGGTCGCCCCCCTCGCCCCGCAGGACGATGCCCCCGGCCGCGCGGACGGGTTGGCTCACGTCCAGAAGCGTAGTCGCTTGCGGGACAGCGCCTTCCATGCCTTCGGCCACACGGCTCGGGCCTCCGCAGCCGCCTGGGCCTCGATCGCCGCGAGCTCTCCCGCGACGAACGCGTCGGCTCCGTCCCGTGCCGCCTCTCGCAGCCACGCCCTGGCCACGACCGAATCCTGGTGGTCGCCGAGCACGTCCTGGAGATCGGCCGCCGCATCGGCGAACGCCTCGGCGCGGTTGCCGAACACCGGGGACACGGCCTCGGCCGCGTATCGAGCTCGCTTGGCTCGGATCCGAACGGCGTGCAGCGAGGCGTCCGACGCATCCTCCCGGGCCTCTTCGACGGCGTGCTCGAGATGTTCCCAGGGTCGCTCGAGGGCAGGCCGTAGCTCGCTGGCCGCGGGTGCACCGGCCGCGTCCTCGAGCACCCGCGGTTCGCGGGCGGCTCCGACGAGCTCGTCGAGCAGGTCCACGTACGTCTCCTCTCGGATCGCCGCCAGCAGCAGCTCCCGGGCCTCGTTCCGGGTCACCTCGAGCATCGTCACGAGCTCCTCGAGAGCCTTGCGGTCGCCCTCGGGGAGCGACGGCTCCCTCGAATGGAGCCGGTCGCGCAGGACCTCGGTATCCCGCACGGCCCCAAGCGCGTCGGCCACCCGTTTCAATCGGTCCCGCAGCGATCCACCCCACTCGGGGTCGAGCACGTCGCGGAACGTCCGGAGCGCCGAGCGGACGCGACGCGTGGCGACCCTCGCCTGGTGGACGGCCTCTGGATCCTCCCCCAGACGAACGCCGGCATCGTGGCGGAGCAACCGCACGACGGACGTCGCAAGTTCCCGGCGGACCACGTCGGCCACGGTGGCGTCTTCGTCGAGTGCGGCCACCTCGACGTCCGGCGGCGACGCGGCGCGTGGACCGAGTGCTCGCACGAGCTTCGGGACATTGTCGAGGGGGCCGGCGCCGGCCTGCGTCAGCCGGTCGATCAGGATCTCCGAAAGGTCGTCATCGGCCTCCGGGTCGAGCTCGACCTCCAGCTCCCGGAACCTGCTCGCCACACGGCGTCCGTCCATCACCGAGACCTCATCGTCGGTCACCACGGCCAGCCGCCTGCCCGCGTCGTCACCGATCTCGACACCTCGGCGGACGGTCTGCAGCCGGGCGACGGGCGCCAGCTCCTGCCCACGGACGTAGGCGCGGAGAAGGTCGGCGGCGGCCGTCGGCAGCTTCCTCGCGTCGTTTCCTTCGAAGTTCACCTCGGTCCGGACGAGCTGTGATCCGTTGGTGGGTGACGGGAGCTTGACCGTCCATCCGTTGTCGTGGCCGTCGCCCTGTCGGTAACGCAGGCTGCTCCCCCACCGGGCGATCCGCAGATCGGGGGTGTCCACGTAGACCGTGACGAGCCGCTGGGGGTCCATCACGCTCGCGACCAGCCCGTCGCCGCCCAGGTCCGGGAGGCGGAACCCGGCGGGCGCCTGGAGCTTGGCCTCCCGCTCGAGGTTCGTCGACGCGGCCGTCGTGCTCACGCCTCGCGCGACCCCGCGCGCTCGACCGCCAGCTCCTGGAGACGCTGCTGCGCCTCGATCCCGCGGTCGCCGCGCACCTTGGTCCACGTCCCGTCCGAGCCGAGCGTCCACGAGAGCATGTCGTCCTGCATGAGCACGTCGAGGATCTCGTCGAGCCGTGCCGCCAGCGCCGGGTCCGACACCGGCGCCAGCGCCTCCACCCGCC
The DNA here is from genome assembly GCA_036277855.1 of Actinomycetota bacterium. GTDB lineage: Bacteria > Actinomycetota > UBA4738 > UBA4738 > HRBIN12 > DASSJM01. Next base: position 295 of record DASUMC010000183.1, on the reverse strand, counting down.
GGTCCAGGTTCCGCTGCATCAGGTCCGCCGAACCGATGTAGTGGGTGGCCTCACGCCGCTCGCCGAACCTGAAGATCCTGGAGTGCTCGAGGTACCGGCCGACGAGCGAACGGACGGTGATCCGTTCGGACAGACCCGGGATACCCGGACGCAGGCAGCAGATCCCTCGGACGATCAGGTCGATCTCGGCGCCGGCCTGGGAGGCTTCGTACAGCGCGTCGACCATGTCGGGGTCCACGAGCGCGTTCATCTTCAGGACGATCCGGCCGCCCTCCCGGGCCTGGCCGCGGATCAG
>DASUMC010000182.1:0-6055 GCA_036277855.1 Actinomycetota bacterium | reverse complement strand
CTCGGCCTGTGACACCTTCGCGTCCAAACCCACGATCTCGTGCAGCACCCGGCCCGTGTGCTCGATCGACGCCGGCGCTCCGAGCGCGGCCAGGATCGTCGGCGCCATGTCGACCAGCAGCGGCGGCTGCTCGAACGGCTTCACGTTCGGTCCGGCCGCGACGATCACGCCCTCGATCCGGTGATCGCCGCTGATCCAGTCGGCGTCCTCGAGCGCGGACTTGGCGTGGGTGAGCGAGTACTGCTCGGCCGGCTCCATCAGGATGTCGGGCGCGGTGTCGGCGTGCTTGCCCTTGAAGATCTCCTCGCGCCGGTAGATCGCCTTCACCGGCTTTCGGCCGGTCTTGGGGTCGACGAAGCTCGAGAGCGTGTCCATCACCTGGTCACGCACCTCCTCGAAGTCGGCCGCATCGACGATCCCGTCGGGCTCGCGCCCGGCCAGGTTGATCGAGACGCCCTCCCCCGTCGAGCGGATCGTCGTGAACGCCCTGGTCTTGGACCAGTTCACCGACTGCGGCAGCGAGACCTTCCCGTGCAGGCCGAGGAAGTCGTACGCCTTGCGCGCGACCTTGCGCACCGGCCCCCACTGCATCGGCCCGAAGACCACGTTCGACGCGCTGAACTCGAGGAAGCCGAACTTCTTCAGCAGGTGGTCCATCTGGATCGTGCGCGTGACCGACTGGAACCCGTGGTCCGAGATGAACAGGACGAGGTTGTCCTCACGCCCGGGGGGCGTGAGATCGATCGCGTCCTGGCCGACATCGCCGTCTGGAATTCGTGCTCAAGCGCGAAGAAGGTCTGCCAGCGCTGCGCTAGTCTTCTCTCCGCCCTTCGCAGTAACGCTTCACCGTGCCGATGAACTCCACGATATCTACCGGCTTGGACATGTAGCCATTGAAGCCGGCCTCGAGGAAGCGCTCACGATCTCCTGTCATGGCTTGGGCCGTCACCGCCACGACCGGGATCGCGGCCGTTCTCTCGTCCTGACGCAATCGGCGGAGCGCGGTGACGCCGTCCATGCCGACGAGCTGGATGTCCATCAGAACGAGGTCGGGCGCATGCTGGGTCGCGATCTCGACCACCTGCTCGCCGGTCGTCGCCTCCAGCGTCTCGTAGCCGCTCGCCTGGAGCACGTCGCGGAAGAGCTTCATGCTCGTCCCGTTGTCCTCGGCGATGAGGACGTGGACGGCTGCCATCAGCTCACCTTCCCCGGGATCGCGACCGTGAACGTGCTCCCCTTCCCGAGCTCGCTCTTGACCCAGATCCGTCCCCCCTGGAGCTCGATCAGCCTCTTCGAGAGGGCGAGCCCCAGTCCGGTGCCGTCGCGGGCCCTCGCCCCGATCTCCGTCTGCTGGAACTCCTCGAAGATGCGGGTCTGGTCCGCGAGAGCGATCCCTGGTCCCGTGTCCGCGACCGAGACATGGACCTCTCCGTTCACACGGGCAGAGCTCACGCTGATCGTCCCGCCTTCGGGCGTGAACTTGACGGCGTTCGAGAGCAGGTTGACGATCACCTGGTGGGTTCGGCGCTCGTCGGCCTCGACGAGCTCGACGTCCGGGTCGGCTTCGAGCGTGAGCCCGACCCCGTTGTCCGTCGCCCGATCCTTGACCATCAGCACCCCACGCTCGAGCATCTCCCTCAGCGAGAACGGCGCGATCTCGAGCTCGACCTGCCCGGCCTCCACCTTGGACAGGTCGAGGACGTCGTTGACCAACGACAGGAGATGGTTCCCGGACGAGATGATGTCGTCGAGGTACTCCGCCTGCTTCTCGTTCACCTCGCCGACCATCCTCTCCCGAATCATCTGGGAGAAACCGATGATCGCGTTCAACGGCGTCCGCAGTTCATGTGACATGTTCGCCAGGAACTCCGACTTGTGCCGGCTCGCCGTTTCGAGCTCGTCGTACAGACGTCTGAGCTCGTCGTTCATCTGGTTCACGTGGGCGCCGAGCGCACCAAGCTCGTCGCGGTTCTCGACGTCGACGTGCCCGGAGAAGTCGCCCGACGCGATCGCGGCCAGCCGGGAATCGATCCGCTGGATGGGTCCGATCAACGACCACGAGAGGACGAAGCCCAGCAGCAGCGCGGCGGCGATCGCCCCCACCGCGACGCCGACGAACAGGTTCCGCTGGCTCGCATACGAGCTCGCGTTCTGGGCGATCAGCGCCTGGGTCGACGCGGTCGTCCTGTTGGCGAGCTCCGCGGCGAGCTCGTTCAGCTCGATGGCGAGCCGCTCTACTTCGTGGCGGCGGGGTAGTCGATCGCCGGGTGCCGCATCGCGGGTGGATCTGATCTGCTCACGCATCTCCGCTGCGAATCGATAGCTCGTCCACCGGATGTTTTCGAGGTCGCGTGCATCCGCGGCGGGAGGCACGAACCCGAGTCCAACGGAGAGGGTGGCGGGTCCGATCCGCGCGAGCGCGCTCAGGACCGCCAGGTCGACGGCCACGGCCGGCCTGCTCGGCGAGCCGATCGGCCAGACCTTGAAGAAGTCTCGCCCGGGGTTCTCCGCCAGAAGCAGGCGGATGTGCCACGTGTCGCCCTGAAGCGCACTGTAGGCAGCAGCGCGTTCCTGCAGCGCCCCGAGGGTCGCCATCCTGTCGTTCGACTGCGAAAGGACGCGCAACCCGAGCACGCCGATCGCGACGACCAGCACGACGGTGCCCAGGAAGGCGATGAGCAGCTTGGTATGGACCTTCGCCGGGATGCGGCCCACCGCTCGGACGACCGTACTGTCGCCGATGCCCACCGCGAGCCGCTTCTCCGCGAAGCGAGAACCCTTTTCCCGATCAGCGCGCCCCACAGCAGGTCAGGGTGTCAGCGAGGCCGATCCAACCACCATGTCGGTGATCAGCCACCTTCCATCGATCCGAGCGACCTCCTGATCCGCGGTCAGGTACACGGCGACCGTCTTGCCCTCGACGTCGACGTAGTGGCACTCGAAGTGGAGCGTCCCCTTGTCGCCGTATGCCGTGATCTGGATCTTGTACGCGGGTGTCTCGGAGATCCAGCGATTGCCGAGTTGGAACGCCTCGGACTTCGTGAGCCAGAACTGCCGGATCTCATCCTTCCCTACCGCGGTCTGTCCGGGGATGGTGAGCGTCGCGTTCGGCGCGTAGAGGCTCATCATCAGGTCGATGTCCTTCTTGGACGTCGCCTCGTGGAACTGCTGCTGAAGCCGGCTGATGGCCCAATAATCCGCCTGTTGCTCCGTGAACTCGGAGGTAGGGTTCCCGCTCGCGCTCCCACAGGCCGCGAGCGAGACGAGGAGCACGCCGACCACACCTCTCGTCAAGAGCGTCCGCATCGCTGAGCCTCCTTCCTCCGGCTCGCCTGGGACAGCGGCAGGTGAGGATGTTCACATGCCGACAGGGCAACCGTCCAGGCCCACGCGGCCGACGATAGAGACGGCACGTGCGCGTGCCCACGGTGCTCGCCGGGCGATCGGAGGGGGGGCTAGCACCCCGTTCGACGCCGGGCCGGCCCTTCTTGGCCCATCACCCTCCCGGCTTCGAGCGGTAGCGGCGCACGCGATCCGCGAACCCGGCAACGTCGATCGGTTTCTCGATGTAGCCGGCGAACCCGGCAGCGTCGAACCAGTCCGCTCCGCTCTCGAGCGGCTGTGCGCTCAGCGCCACGACCGGGATCCGCGCCGTCCGCGCCCCCTCCGCGAGCCTCCGCGCGGCGTCGGTGCCGTCCATGTCCGGGAGCCGGAGGTCCATCAGGATCACGTCCGGCAGGTGCTCCGTCGCGAGCGCGATCGCCTCGCCGCCGCTCGCAGCCTCGAGCGTCCTGAACCCGGCGGCACGGAGCACGTCTTGGGCGAGCTTCCTGTTCTTCTCGTTGTCGTCGACGATCAGAACCGACGGGTCCTCCGCGTCTGGAGGCGGAGACGTCACCGGCGTACCCTCTCCCCATGCCGATCCGGCTCGTGCTCGCGGAGGACAACTACCTCGTCCGCGAAGGCATCCGCCACCTGCTCGAGATGCAGTCCGACCTCGAAGTCGCGGCCGTGTGCGACGACCTCGAGTCGCTGCTCGCCGCCGTCGACACGGAGCGGCCGGATGTCGTGGTGACCGACGTCCGGATGCCCCCTGGCGGAGCCGACGAGGGTATCCAGGCCGCGGCGCGGCTTCGCGGAACCGATCCGGACATCGGCGTCGTCGTGCTCAGCCAGTACGCGAACCCGGGCTACGTGCTCGCGCTCCTCGAGGGTGGCAGCGCGCGGCGCGCGTACCTCCTGAAGGAGCGCGTGAAGGATCTCGAGCAACTCGTCGGCGCGATCCGCACCGTCGCAGACGGCGGGTCGGTGATCGACCCCAAGGTCGTCGAAACGCTGGTGGCGGAGGATGCCCGCGGCGTGGAGTCGCCGCTCAAGCAGTTGACGAGGCGCGAGCACGACGTGCTGCGCGAGATGGCCGAGGGGAAGAACAACGCGGCGATCGCAGAGGCGCTCTTCCTGACCGAGCGGTCGGTCGAGAAGGTGATCCACTCGATCTTCCTCAAGCTCGGGCTCAGGTGGGAGGCGACGGTCCACAAGCGCGTCAAGGCCGTGATCCTGTATCTGGCGGAGAGCGCCTAGCGTCATCGCGGGAGCGGGAGCACGCCGGAGACGCGGATGATCCGGCCGTCCTCCGAACGGACCCTCAGCCGCCCTCCGAGCGCCTCGACGCGGTCGCGCAACCGGCCGAGTTCCCCATCGGGGAGAGCTGCGTCCTCCGAGGCGGCGCCGTCCTCGGCGACCCCGACGACCTCGAACCCGATCGCTCCCTCCTCGTCGCGAACGGTGACCGTGGCGCGCGCTCCGGCGCCGACTTGCTCGAGCGCCTCGAGACAGCACAGGTAGACCGCGGCCGTGATCTCGGGCGGGCGGTTCGCGACCGCCGGGACGTCGACGGAGGCGGGGATGCCGGCGCTCATCGCCGCCGAGCGGAGTGCCGCGGCGAGATCGCGCGCATCGAGCAGCGCCGGGTAGATCCGCTGCGCGAGCTCCCCCGTCTCGTCGAGCGCCTGTTGCACGTCGCGGCCCATCTCCTCAAGGAGCTCCCTCGCGGCCGCCGGGTCAGCGTCGATCCAAAGGCCCGCGCGCTGCAGGTTGACCGCGAGCGCGACCAGGTGTTGGCGCACGCTCTCGTGCAGGTCGCGCTCGATCCGTCGGCGGTCGGCGTCGGCGGCCAGGACGATGCGCTCGCGGGACGCGCGCAGGTCGGCGACCTCGGCGCGCAGCTGATCGACGGTTTCCCGCAGCGCCTCGACGTGCCGAGCCTCCAGGGCGGTCGACCTCCTGGACGATAACCCCCGAACGTTCTCCGCCATCGGACGGGTGTCCGTCAAGGGGCCACCTGCCGAACGACGGGATGGCAGCCTCCCCCACACTCCAGCGCCACCACGGTATCCACGGCGGCAGCGACTTCCTAACCTCAGCGGATCGACGCGAACGCGCGCTGCGTCGTCACAGACCGAGGTTCGAGAGAGGAGTTGCGATGCGAACGACCAGTGTGAACGTCAGGCATCGAACGACCGCGATCGTCATGCTCGCGGCGTTGATCGCGACGCTCGGCGTCCCGGTGATGCGGCGAGCCGACGCCGTCGAACCCACGCCGGCTGACGCCGTCGTCGAGTGGAACACCAACGCGCAGGTCGCGATCGTCGGTGTCGCCGGACAGGGCCCGACCGTGGCGTACCTCCACTTCGCGATGGTCCAGGGCGCCGTGTACGACGCGGTGAACGCCATCGAGGGCGGCTACGAGCCCTATCTCACGGCACCGGGGGTGGCCGACCCCGCTGACTCGGCTCCTGCGGCGGTCGCGCAAGCGGCGCACGACGTGCTTGCGACGCTGTTCCCGCTCCAGGCGGCGACGCTCGACGCCAAGCTCGCGACCTCGCTGGCCGCGATCCCCGACGCAGGCAAGACCGGCGGGATCGAGGTTGGGGCCGCGGCGGCGGACGCGATGATCGCCGCACGGACCGGAGACGGTCGGTTCCCGAGCACGCCGTTCACGGTGATCCAGGGAACCCAGCCGGGCGAGTGGCGGTCGACCGCGTTCACGTCCACC
>DASUMC010000181.1:0-2321 GCA_036277855.1 Actinomycetota bacterium | reverse complement strand
TCGCGATAGATGAGCGCGCAGGAGTCGTACGGCGCGAACAGCCATTTGTGGGGGTCGACGATGAACGAGTCGACGTGCTCGATGCCGCGGAACCGGTCCCGGACGCTCGGCGCCAGGAGTCCCGCCCCTCCGTACGCGGCGTCGACGTGGAACCACAGTCCCCGCTCGCGACAGACGGCCGCGATGCCGTCGAGGTCGTCGATCGTTCCGGCGTTGGTCGAGCCGGCGCTCGCGACCACCGCGAACGGAGTGCCCGGGTCTCCGCGATCGAGGGCCGCAGCGAGCGCGGGGCCGGTGAGGCGACCGCGCTCGTCGTGTGGGGCGGAGAGCAGGTCGACGTCCATCACCCGCGCCGCCGACGCGACCGACGAGTGCACGGTGTCGGCGCAGGCGATCTGCCAGCGCCGTGGGGGTTCGCCACCACGAGCGTCGCTCGCGGCATGGCGGGCCGCGACCAGGGCCGAGAGGTTCCCCGCGGTCCCGCCCGAGACGAAGCAGCCGCCGGCCCCGGCGGGCATCCCGGCGAGCTCGGCGAGCCATCCGAGCACCTGGTTCTCCGCCCACACGGCGCCGCCGCCCTCGAGCCAGCTCCCGCCGTAGACCTCGGACGCGCTCACGGCCAGGTCGAACAGGACGCTCGCCTTGCTCGGCGCCCCCGGCACGAACGCGAGGAAGCTCGGATGGTCGGTCGTGATCGTTGCCGGTGCGAGCACCTCTTCCCAGATCCGCAAGGCTCGCTGGCCGCCGATGCCGTCCGGCGTGATCGTGGGACCGGCCGACCGCGTGAGGTCTTCCGGAGGCACGGGTCGGTCGAGCGGCTGCGGATCCGCGATGCGCCGGCGCGTGTAGTCGACGACGGCCTCCGTGAGCGTGTCCGTCTCCGGGGTGTACTCGTGCATCGACTGCATCGGCGCTCCGATCTCGTTCGCCGTCCCCGCAGCACTCGTGTGGTGGCCGGCTACGCCACCAGCTCGGCGCAGAACGCCGCATACGCGTCCACGTAACGCCGGATGTCCTCCTCGCTGTGCTGCACGGAGATCGTCCACTGCTCCTCGTCGCCGGGCGTCATGAAGATGCCTCGGTTCACCATCCACGTGAACGACGCGTAGAACAGCTCTGGGATCGTCTCGAGGAAGTCGCGGTAGTTGACCAGCGGCTCCTTGCGATACGAGACGCACCCCTTCGCCCCGAGGTCCATCGTGTGGGCCGGGAGGTCGTGTTCGTCGATCGCGCGCTGGCAGCCCTCGGCGAGCATGGTCCCGAGCTTGCCCAGGTGGTCGTACGCGTCCTTCGTCAGGACCTGCGTGAGGGCCGCGAGGCCCGCCGCGGACGAGAGCGGGTTCCCGTTGAACGTGCCCTGCTGCGCCGCGCCCTTGGTGACCCATTCCATGAACCGTGCCTCGCCGCCGAACGCGCCGATCGTGACGCCGCCGCCGATCGCCTTCGCGTACGCGGCGAGGTGGGGGCGGACCCCGTAGCGCTCGGTCGTGCCGCCGTACGCGATCGTCCCGCCGCACTTGACCTCGTCGTAGATCAGGGCGGCGCCGTTGCGCTCGCAGATGTCGCGGAGCGCCTGCAGGTAGCCCGGCTGCGGCACGACGAGCCCGATGTTCATCATCACGGGCTCGAGGATGACCGCGGCGATCTCGCCCGGGTTGTCGGCGAACGCCTGCTCCACCGCGGCCGCATCGTTGAACGGGACGATGATCACCGTCTGGGTCAGGACCTTCGGGATGCCCTTGGACGTGGGCTCGGTCGTGTACCAGACCCGGCCCTCCGCGCCGACGTTGAAGCGCATGTCGAGCACGTCGGCCTCGGGCACGACGGAGAACAGGACCGAGTCGTGGTGCCCGTGGTAGGAGCCCTCCATCTTCACGATCGAGTCCCGGCCGGTCGCAGCCCGGGCCACGCGGATCGCGTCCATCGTGGCCTCGGTCCCCGAGTTCACGAAGCGCATCTGCTCCAGCTGGAACCGCTCGCAGATCGCCTCCGCGAGCGCGACCGTGGTCTCGGTCGTGACGGCGAAGTGGATGCCCTGGTCGGCGACGGCCCGGATCGCCTCGACGATCTTCGGATGCGCGTGGCCCACGACGTTCACGCCGAACCCGCCGTGGAAGTCGAGGTACTCGTTGCCGTCGACGTCCCACACCTTCGAGCCCCGGCCGCGCCGCAGGTACGTCGGATAGGGGTCCCCGGCCTGGAAGTTCGACGCGACGCCGTTCGGGAGGCTGCGCAGGGCGCGCTGGTGCAGGCTCTCGGAGCCGGGGGTCCGATCCAGGAGCTTGCGGCCCTCGCGCTCGGCGATCTCGGCGGCCTTGGAC
>DASUMC010000180.1:0-8192 GCA_036277855.1 Actinomycetota bacterium | reverse complement strand
GTGAGACCTACCTCGCGCTCCGCGATGCGATCCGGAACCTGATCCTGGCCGGCGACGACGAGCCGGTCTCGGCGCGGGACGCCGACGTGCTCGACCGGATCGGGCTCGCGGCCGGCCTGCACCCCCACTTCCATGCCAGCCGCGCCCCCACCCTGGAGCCGAAGGGCTCGGGCGTTGCGGCGGCGTACGGCGCGATCGTGTCGATCGCGTTCGTGAGCGCCTTCGACGGGAGCTTTGACCACCTCAAGCTCTGCGCCGACGAGACCTGCCGATCGGTCTTCTACGACCGTTCGAAGAACCGCTCCGGACGGTGGTGCTCGATGTCGACGTGCGGCAACCGGGCGAAGGTTCGCGCCTGGCGGGAGCGCCAGCGGACGGAAGGGTGACCTCGCTCGACCTGCGTCTGCGCGGTCCCGGCGGCGAGCCCGTCGACCTCGTCAGGACGCTCAACTCCCACGGGTTCGTCGACCTGCCTCCGATGCGACCATCGTCCGACTACCGGTCGGTCGAGCTCACGCTTCGAGCCGGCCGCGGGCGCCCGCGGACGGTGCGGATCGCCGCCGGTCGCGCGGGGCACGCGAGGGTCTCGATCCTGGGGCCGCCGGCGTCGGAGCGTGCGACGGCCCGGCTCGCCGCGACGGTGCGTCACGTCCTGCGCCTCGACGCCGACCTCTCGGCGTTCTACGAGGCCGCATCCGGCGACCCGGACCTCGCGTGGGTGACGAGCGGGGCGGGCCGCATGGTCCAGAGCCCCACCGTGTTCGAGGACGTGGTCAAGACGATCTGCACGACCAACTGCACGTGGTCCGCCACCACGCGGATGGTCCACGCCATCGTCGAGCATCTCGGGGAGCGGGCGCCGGGCGCGGAGCCGCACGGCCCATGGGGCCGAGCCTTCCCGACCCCCGCGACGATGGCGGAGGCGGGGGAGTCCTTCTACAGGGACGTCGCGCGCACCGGGTACCGCGGCGCGTACCTTCAGCAGCTCGCGCGGTCGGTCGATCGGGGCGAGCTCGACCTGGAGGCGTTCGCGACCGCGACGGCGGAGGAGCTGTCGGACCAGGAGCTCGAGGAGCGGCTGCTCGCGCTGCCTGGGGTCGGCCCCTACGCGGCCGCGCACATCATGATGACCCTCGGCCGGTACCATCGGCTGATCCTCGACTCGTGGACCCGGCCCACCTACGCGAAGAAGGTCGGACGCGCGAAGGTGAGCGACGCCGGCATCGAGCGTCGGTTCCGCCGCTACGGACCGTACGCGGGTCTCGCCTTCTGGCTGTACCTGACGCGCGACTGGGTCGACTGACCCCACTCGGTCGTCCGCGGAGGGGTTGTCCCGCAGGCACGCCGAGCGCATACTGCCTCGAGCCCCCGAGCCCCGCTCCGCGGCCGAACCCGAGCCGCGGGGCGAGCCGAGGAACGAGCCAAGGAACAAGGACCCGATGAGCGAACCGTTATGGCGTTGCCACGTCGTGCGCGGCTTCTGTGGGCCTACTGGCGTGCAGAGCAACGGACCCTTCGGCAGGGTCTGGTCGCGCTCGCCCTCAGCACGCTGGCGGGGTTCATCGCCGGACTCACCCTCGCGCACATCACCGGAACGCTCCAGGACCTGCCAGGCCTGATCGTCCTGATCCCGGCCGCGGTCGGGATGAAGGGGACGATCTTCGGGGCGATCGGCGCTCGGCTCGGCACCGCGAACGTCGCGGGTCTGCTCGAGCCGACGCTCCGGCCCGGCGGTGTCCTGCAGCGGAACGTGTACGTCGCGGTCGTCACGACGTTCTCGTCCGCGCTGTGGCTCGCGGTCCTGTCGTCGCTCGCCTCGGCGGCGTTCGGCGAGCCTTCGATCTCGCTGTGGCGCCTCGCGACGGTTTCGATCGTCGGGGGCGCGCTCGGGTCGGCGCTGATCCTGTTGATCACGCTGACGCTGTCGGTCCTGTCCTACCGGCGCGGCTGGGACCTCGACTCCGTCTCCACCCCGATGGTCACGGCCCTGGGCGACATGACGACGCTGCCGAGCCTGTTCCTCGCGACCTACCTGCTGCGTTCCGACCTGGTCGCCGTCCCGGCCGCGGTGATCTCGATCGCGGTGGCCGTGTACGCGGCGATCCGCTCCTACATGGTCGCCGATCGGGTGATCCGCCGGATCGTCGTGGAGATGACCGCGGTGATCCTGTTGACGCCGATCCTGGACATCCTGGCGGGAACGCTGCTGCGGGCGCGACAGGGACAGCTGGTGGCGGTGCCGGTGCTGCTGGCGTTGATCCCGCCCTTCGTGTCGCAGGCCGGCGCGCTCGGCGGCATCTTCACCTCGCGGACGGCCTCGAAGCTCCAGATCGGTGTGATCACGGCCCGAGGGCTCCCCGAGATCCCCGCGCTCGTCGACGCCTCGATCGTGTCGGCGCTGTCGATCGCCGTGTTCGCGATGGTCGGGGCGGTGGCCTATGCGCTCGGGGTCGCGACCGATCTGGTGGGCATGCCGTCGCTCGGCTCGCTGGTCCTCGGGACGGTCCTGGCCGGTCTCATCGTGACCCCGATCACGCTGGTCGCGGGCTACTACCTCGCGATCGGGACCTTCCGATTCGGCCTGGACCCCGACGACCAGAGCGTCCCGATCATCACGAGCCTGATGGACCTCGCGGGCGTGGCCGTCGTTCTGTTCGTCATGACATCATTGGGGGTGCTCCCGAATGGATGACCAACCGAAGAGCGTGAAGGACCTGCTCGTCGAGGCGAAGGACGCCTCCGAGCTGATGGTCGACCTCGCGTACGCCGCGGTGTTCTTCAACGAGGACAAGCTCGCTCGGGAGGTCGAGCGCCTCGAGGAGCGGATGAACGGCCATCTCCGCCGCCTGCGCGAGGTGGCGATGCTCGCCGCCCGCAGCCCCGAGGATGCGGAGGCGATGGCCGGCGTCCTGTGGATCGCGGGCGCCGTCGAGAAGATCGGGGACGCCGCTTCCGACATCGGGCGGGTCGTCGAGGCACGCCTCGGCATCCCCGACGCGCTGCGGCGCGACCTTCGGCACGCCGACGAGATGACCGCTCGGGTGAAGGTCCGAGCCTCGGCGCCGGTGATCGGTCGCGCGCTGCGCGAGCTCTCGCTGCCGACCGAGACGGGCATGTGGGTGATGGCGATCCGAAGCGGGATCGAGTGGCAGTTCGACCCCGGCCCCGACGACGTGCTCTCGGAGGGCGACGTCCTGCTGGTCCGCGGGCCGGAGGAGGGCGTGACCCTGCTCCGCGAGCTCGCCGGCGCGCCGCCGCGACCCGATCCCGGGGATGACGACGCCCCGCCGCTGTCCGAGCTCGACCGCGCGGTCGACATCCTGGTAGAGCTGAAGGACCTGTCCGAGGCGGCGGTCGGCTTGGCCTACTCCTCGATCCTGTTCAACAACCGCGCGCTGGCCGCCGAGGTCGGGGCGCTCGAGGCCCGGAGCGACGCGCTCCACGACGAGCTCGAGTCCTGGGTGCTCCGCGCGGCGCCCGAGGCTCGGAACCCGGACGAGCTGCGCGGCCTGCTCCGGCTCGGGAGCGCGAGCGAGTCGATGTGCGACGCCGCGCGCGACCTCACCTGGTACGTGGAGCACGGCGAGCCGCTCCACCCCGTCGTCCAGATCGCGCTCGAGGAGGCCGAGGAGATCTCCGCGGAGACGGTGGTCGAGGCCGGCACCCCGGCCGACGGACGGAGCCTGAAGGACCTCCGGCTCGAGACCGAGACGGGGATGTTCGTGCTCGCGGTGCAGCGGGGCGCCCGGTGGATCTACCGGCCGCGCGGACCGTTCGTGCTGCGCGCCGGCGACCGGCTGATCGCCGTCGGGCCCGAGGAGGGCGCCGAGGCGCTCGACGCGCTGTGCCGGGTCTCGGCTCCCGCCGCGTCCTGAGTCGCGCGCCGGTCCTTGCCCCGAGCGGGTCGCGGACCTAGCCTGCCCGCGTGGACGCCTTCGTCTACCTGCGGGTTCGTCCGGGCAAGGTCGAGGACGTGGTCGTCCAGCTCGAGAACGTGGGTGGCGTCCGCGCGGCGGTCGCGGTCGTGGGTGCGTGGGACGTGCTCGCGGCGGTGCAGGGTCCGGATCTGCTCGGCATCTCCGAGGAGGTGGTCCGAGGGATCCATCTGGTCGAGGGCGTCGAGCGGACGATGACCGCCCCGGTCGTCCCCCTCCATGTCTCCGCGTTGTCCGGCGAGGAGGGGACGCGGACGCCGATCCCGATGCAGGAACCGGGACCGGCGTGCTTCGTGCACGTGAAGGCCTCATCCGGTGCGGCCGCTCGGGTCGCCGACACGATCGCCGGGGTCGAGGAGGTCTCGGCCGTCGCGATGATCGCGGGCGAACACGACCTGATCGTCGAGATCCCGTTCCCGTGGGAACAGGCGGCGCCGGTCATCGTGAACCGGCTCCTGCCGATCGACGGCATCGAGGACACGCGAACCCTGGTCGCGATCGCGTTCTCGGAAACCGACGAGGAGGACCGCGACCAGTTCTCCGCCTGGAGCTGAGCCGCCCCTCCTGATCGGCCGCCGAGGTTCGCGTCAGACGCGAACGTCGGAGAACCGCAGATGTTCTTCGGTGAGGCGGACCTCCTCGACCTCGGTCGCGCCCTGAGCCGCCAGCCAGGCGAGCAGCCGATCCACGAGCCGCTCGGGTGCCGAGGCCCCGCTCGTCAGGCCGACCACCCGCGCGCCTTCGAGCCACGCCGGGTCGACCTCGGTCTCGTCGTCGACGAGGTAGGCCCGGGTACCGAGATCGCGCGCCACCTCGGCGAGGCGGTTGGAGTTCGACGAGTTGTCCGAGCCGATGACGAGCACCACGTCGGACCGACGCGCCACCTCTTTGATGGCGTCCTGGCGGTTCTGGGTCGCGTAGCAGATGTCCTCGCGCGGGGGTCCCTGGATCGAGGGGAACCGGTCGCGGAGCGCCTCGACGATCTCGTTGGTCTCGTCGACCGACAGCGTCGTCTGCGTGAGATACGAGAGGTTCTCGGGATCGAGCACCTGCACCGAGCGCGCCTCGTCGACGTTCTGCACCAGGACCGTGCCGCCGGGGGCCTGGCCCGTGGTGCCGACGACCTCCTCGTGGCCCGCGTGGCCGATCAGCACGATCGTGCGTCCGTGGGCGGCGAACCGCCTCGCCTCCAGATGCACCTTCGTGACGAGCGGGCACGTCGCGTCCAGGACGGTGAGCCGCCGGCGTTCGGCGTTCGCATACACCTGCGGCGCGACGCCGTGCGCCGACAGGACGACCACGGCACCCTCGGGCACCTCGGTCTCCTCCTCGACGAAGACCGCGCCCTTGGCCTCGAGATCGCGGACCACGTGCGCGTTGTGGACGATCTGCTTGCGGACGTAGACGGGACGGCCGTGCGTTTCGAGCGCCCGTTCGACCGCCTCGACGGCGCGCTCGACCCCCGCGCAGTAGCCCCGGGGAGCGGCGAGCAGGACCTTGGTCGGCACGTCCCCATGCTACGAGACGGGCGATGTGACCTTCGGTCATAGCGGTGACGGAGGGCGCTGGTACGGTCGTTTGGACACAAACGGACGTTCGAGTCCGGCCCTCCCCCCTCCCCCCTCGTCGTGCATCCACCTGCCATGGATGGCCGACGCGCGGGGTGGGGACGAGCAGGGGCCCGACGACCGGAGGCGTCGATAGGTCACACGGAGTTCGAACTCGAGGAGGTGATCCAGCACCCACGACCTACCGCGAGCCTGCTCGGCACGCCCGCTCGAGCACGGCGCGGACCCGGTCTCCAACCCGGTCCATCGCGGGGGTGACAACCACACATGATCAGACGACCCACGATGCGCCGCTCGCTCCTCGCGGCGCTCGCGAGCGCCTCCCTGCTGGCGCCGGCCACCACGGCGGTCGCCCGAGAGGCGATGATCGTCCCCGTCCGCGTCTGCGACTACGACTGGCGAGCGGGGACCTGGCAGATCAAGCAGCTCATCCGATGCGCCGCTCGCCGGTGGGACAGCCCCGGGACGCCGGGGCAGGCCATCGCGGTGGCGCGGTGCGAATCCAACCTCAACCCCCGGGCCTACAACTCGGGCGGGTACGCCGGGCTGTTCCAGCAGTCGACGATGTACTGGCCCGGACGCGCCGAGCAGTGGGGGCAAGACGACCACTCGGTGTTCAACGGGAGAGCGAACATCATCGTGTCCGTTCGGATGGCGCACGCCGCGGGCTCGTGGAGCCCGTGGGTCGGCTGCGCCTAGCCACATCGACACGGCCGGGGCCGGGATCGAACGCGACCCGGTCTCGGCCGTCGACCCGCCCGGTCCGCGGCGGCTAGCCGCGGACCGGGCCGCCGGGACCGTTCGACGACTTGACGGCCACGCGGACCTGTTCGAGCGAGCCGACCGCCACCGCACCCGGGATCGAGCGGTCCGAGATCACGCGCAGGTACGGGGACGCCTCGAGCGCGCGCTCGACCAGGGTCGGGAAGGATCCGAACACGACGAGGACGTGCGGACGCTCGGCATGGAGCTGGCGGATCGCGTCCTCCTCGGTCGTCGCGCCGGGCGCGAGCTCCCACTCTGCCGAGACCGCCGCTCGCTTCAACTCTGCGAGCGCGGACCCATCCCCGGCCACGCACAGAACCTTCAGGGCTCGGCACATCTCAGAGCCACTCACGCTTGCGGAAGCTCCGATACAACAGGAAGGCGGTCACCGCCATCACGCCGAGCGCGAACGGGTAGCCGAATTCCCAGTCGAGCTCGGGCATGTGACGGAAGTTCATCCCGTAGATCCCGGCGATGAGCGTCGGGATGAGGATGATCGCGGCCCAGGCGGTCAGCTGCTTCGTCACGACGTTCTGCCGGCTGGCGACCTGAGCGAGCTGCAGCTCCCGCGCCGAGGTGAGCAGGTCCCGGACGTTGTCGCTCAGCTCCCCCATCCGGATCACGTGATCCAGGACGTCGCGGAAGTACGGCAGGAGCGCTGGCGTCACGATCGTCGGCGCCTCGATCAGCAGGTCGACGACCTCGCGCATCGGCGCCGCGAGGCGCCGGAACCGCACGACCCGCTGACGGAGGCGGAAGATGCGTTGCGCGAGCGAGCGCGTCGCCGCGCCCTCCGACCCCTCCTCCTCGGTCGCCAGGTCGTCCTCGATATCGTCGGCCGCGTCCTCGAACCGGTCGATCACGTCCAGGTACCCGTCGACGATCTCGTCGAGCATCAGGTACAGGAGGAACCCGATCCCCTCCTTGGACAGATCCGGGGCGCTCTCGAGCCGCGCCGCCACCTTGGCGAAGTCGAACCTCGGCTCGCGGCGGATCGTGGCGACGTAGAGGCCCTGACCGGCGAACAGGTGCACCTCCCGGTCGACGAGCTCGCCCTGCTCGTCCTGGTCGATCCCGTGGGCGACGAGGAACAGGTGCTGCGGATAGAAGTCGACCTTCGCGCGCTGCCCCCAATTGCGGCTGTCCTCGATCGCGAGCTCGTGCAGGCCAAGCTTGGCCTGCAGCTCGGTGAGCTCATCGTCGGTGGGGTCGACGACGTCGATCCAGACGCGCTGGTCGGCGTCGCGTGCCTCGTCGATCGTCTTGGCCTCGAACGGCATCTCCTGTTTCAGCGAGCCATCGTGGTACACGCGACAGGTGATCACGGCGGGGCGAGCCTATCGCAGCCCCTCGGGAGCACGAGCGCGCTCGAAGCCGGACCCGGCGCATCGGCTGCGAAGATGGCCGCGTGGCCGACCTCGAACCGCTCCTGCGCTTCTGGCGGGCTCAGGACGACCTCTTCGAGCGCACCGAGGCGCGGTGGTGGGGCGCCGTCGTCTCGGACGGTCGGTTCCCGGCGATCCAGGAGCCGAACTACGCGAGGGTCGAGACGCGGCAGCCGGTCCGGCTCGAAGAGATCGAGGGACCGCTCCTCCCGGCGATGCGCGCCAGCGGCAGCGAGCGTTGCCACGTCGTGGTCTTCCACCCCGAAGACCAGACCGATCTGATCGCCGCCGCGAGCACCCGCGGCGACCGGATCGCGTGGGACCTCGTGATGGTGATGGGCCGCGACCTCGAGCCCAGCGGCCGTGTCGAGGAGGTCTCGGCGTTCGACGGCCCGTTCTGGGTCGCGCACCGGGACTCGGCGCGGCTGTTCGACGTCACCGACGAGGAGACGCTCGATCAGCTGCAGGCGATGGAGCGCGACGTCCTGCTCCCGGCCGGTCGTCGCTGGTTCGCGGTGGTCGACGACGGGCAACCCGTC
>DASUMC010000179.1:0-2373 GCA_036277855.1 Actinomycetota bacterium | reverse complement strand
TTCCCGACGCTCACACCGAGGCGCCGACGAACGGCTCGATCGTCCTGGCCGCGCTGCTCCTGAAGGCCGGGCCCTACGGCCTGCTCCGGTTCAATCTCGACCTGTTCCCCGAGGCGTCGCGCTACTTCGCCGACGCGATCGGCATCCTCGCGGTGGTCGGGATCGTGTACGGGGCCATCGTCGCGATGATGCAGACCGACGTGAAACGCCTCGTCGCGTACTCGTCGGTCAGCCACATGGGGTTCGTGATCCTCGGCATCTTCACGTTCACGATGCAGGGCACGAGCGGCGCCGTGATGCAGATGGTGAACCACGGGCTCTCGACCGGCCTGCTGTTCTTCGTGATCGGCGTGTTGTACGAGCGCACCCACACACGCGATCTGTCGGAGATGGGTGGGCTGGCCACGGTGACGCCGTGGATCGCCGCGGCCTTCCTCGTGGCGACGCTCTCCTCGATCGGGCTCCCCGGCCTGAACAACTTCGTCGGTGAGTTCCTCGTGATCCTGGGCTCCTTCGGCGCCGATCGCGTCCTGGGGGCCGTGGCCGTCACCGGCGTCGTCCTCGCCGCGATCTACATGCTCTGGGCCTACCAGCGGGCGTTCCAGGGTCCGGGGGCCGAACGCCACCGAGGAATGGTCGACCTGCTGCCGCGCGAGCTCGCAGCGGTCGTCCCCGTCGTCGCGGTGATGCTGGTGCTCGGCGTGGCTCCGAACCTCGTCCTGGACCGGATCAACCCGTCCTCGGCCGGGGTGGTGGCCTGGGTGCGGAGCGTCGACGTCGACCAGCGCGGACTCCCCGGCGGCCTGCGGGCCAAGCTCCCGCCGCCCGATGACGCCGACGTCTCGGCGACCGCGGCGGGGGTCGGGGCCGAGGGCGCCGGAGGTGGGCCCTGATGCCCTCCCCGGCCATCGAGCTCGGCCCTGTCCTGCCCGAGCTCATCGTGGTCGGCGTCGGCGTGGTCCTGTTGCTCGCCGGGGTCGTCGCGAGGAAGGCCTCGCCCACGACCCTGCTGGTGCTCTGTCTCGCCGGCATCGCCGCGGCCGCCGTCGCGACCGTCCGGCTCTGGGACTGGCACGGCGGCCCCGCGGTCCTCGCCGGGTCGATCTCGACGGATCGGTTCGGGGTCGTCGTCCGCCTGATCATCCTCGGCGTCGCCGCGCTGGGCGCGGTGCTCGGGCACCACTACTTCGAACGCTCGGGGGAGGGCAGGGCCGAGTTCTATCCGCTGCTGCTGTTCGCGACGGCCGGGATGACGCTGTTCGCCGTCTCGGCCGACCTGATCATGGCGTTCCTCGCGCTCGAGATCCTGTCGCTGTCCCTGTACGTGCTGACCGGTTTCTCCACCAGGCTGGGCTCGGTCGAGGGCGCGATGAAGTACTTCCTGCTCGGCTCGTTCTCCTCGGCCTTCTTCCTGTTCGGGATCGCGATGGCCTACGGCGCGTCGGGTTCCACACGGCTGCCGGCGATCGCCGACGCCCTCGCAGGCCGAACGGGTTCGGTCGCCCTCGCCGTGACCGCGATGGGGCTGCTCGCGGTGGGGTTCGCGTTCAAGGTGTCGGCGGTCCCGTTCCACATGTGGACGCCCGACGTCTACCAGGGAGCGCCGACCGCTGTGACCGGCTTCATGTCCGCCGGAACCAAGGTCGCGGCGTTCGCCGCCTTCATCCGCGTGTTCAACATCTCGTTCCAGCCGATCACGTGGGACTGGCAGCCGGTCGTGGGGATCCTGGCGGCGGTCTCGATCGTGGGGGGGAGCCTCCTCGCGATCGCGCAGACCGACATCAAGCGCCTGCTCGCGTACTCGAGCATCGGCCACGCCGGCTTCGTCTTGCTCGGGCTCACGGCGGCGGGGGAGGACGGGATCGGCGCGGCCCTGTTCTACCTCGTGGCGTACGCGGCGACCGTGATCGGGGCGTTCGGCGTGGTCATGGTGGTCTCGGCCCGGGGCGAGCGCCACACCTCGCTCTCGGCCTACGCCGGACTCGCCCGGCGGAGCCCCGTCGCGGCCGGCCTGCTGACCCTGTTCCTGCTCTCGCTCGCCGGGATCCCCCCGACGGCCGGCTTCGTGGCCAAGGTGGCGGTCTTCCGAGCCGCGACCGAGGCCGGGTACTGGTTCCTGGTGTTGATCGGGGTGCTCGCAAGCGTCGTCGCGGCCTTCGTCTACCTGCGGGTCATCGTGCTGATGTTCATGCGCGAGCCGGAGGAGGATACCCGTCCGGACGAGTCGTGGTTGCCGCGCGTCGCTCTCGCGGTGCCGGCGGTCCTCGTCCTGGTCTTCGGCGTGTTCCCGGGCCTGATCGTGGGCTTCCTCGAACGGGCGGCGGTGCTGCGATGGTGACGCGCCACCCCGCTCTCCGGATGACGGTAGGGTCG
>DASUMC010000178.1:0-2001 GCA_036277855.1 Actinomycetota bacterium | reverse complement strand
CGATGAGCCCCCTGATCCCGATGGTGATCGAGCAGACGTCGCGCGGCGAGCGGTCGTTCGACATCTACTCCCGCCTGCTCAACGAACGGATCATCTTCCTCGGGACCCAGGTGGACGACCAGATCGCGAACCTCATCATCGCGCAGCTGCTCCACCTCGAGTCCGAGGACCCCGACAAGGACATCAACCTCTACGTCAACTCGCCCGGCGGCTCTGTCTACTCGGGCCTCGCGATCTACGACACCATGCAGTTCATCAAGCCGGACGTGGCGACGACCTGCGTCGGGATCGCGATGAGCATGGGCGCGCTCCTGCTTGCGGGCGGCGCCGCAGGGAAGCGAACGGCGCTGCCGAACTCGAAGATCCTCATCCACCAGGTATGGGGCGGCTACCAGGGCCAGGCCAGCGACATCGAGATCCATGCGAGGGAGACGATCGCGTTGAAGCGCAAGCTCGAGGAGATCATGTCCCACCACACGGGCAAGGACGAGGAGAGGGTGCGCACCGACATGGATCGCGACTACTTCATGACCGCCGAGGAGGCGACGGAGTACGGGATCATCGACCGGGTGATCACCCACCGCTGAGGCGCGCCCGGGGTAGCCGAACCCGCGCAATCGGAGTAAAAGAGGAGACCAGTGGCCCGAGCGAGCGAGGGAAACGAGCAGCTGCTCTGCAGCTTCTGCGGGAAGAGCCAGCGGCAGGTCAAGAAGCTGATCGCCGGCCCCGGCGTCTACATCTGCGACGAGTGCATCGATCTCTGCAACGAGATCATCGACGAGGAGCTCACCGCTCCGACGACGCTCGACCTGGACAACCTCCCGCGCCCCCGCGACATCTACTCGGTGCTGAACGACTACGTCGTCTCCCAGGAGGAGGCGAAGCGGATCCTCGCCGTCGCGGTCTACAACCACTACAAGCGCGTCCGCATGGGTCAGACCGACGAGGCGGACGTCGAGCTGCAGAAGTCGAACATCCTCCTGCTCGGCCCCACGGGCTGCGGCAAGACGCTGCTGGCGCAGACGCTCGCGCGGATCCTGAACGTCCCGTTCGCGATCGCGGACGCGACCGCGCTGACCGAGGCCGGCTACGTCGGCGAGGACGTCGAGAACATCCTTCTCAAGCTGATCCAGGCGGCCGACTTCGACATCAAGAAGGCCGAGACGGGGATCATCTACATCGACGAGGTCGACAAGATCGCGCGCAAGGCGGACAACCCGTCGATCACGCGCGACGTCTCGGGCGAGGGCGTCCAGCAGGCGCTCCTCAAGATCCTCGAGGGCACGGTCGCCTCGGTGCCACCGCAGGGCGGGCGCAAGCACCCGCACCAGGAGTTCCTGACGATCGACACGACGAACGTGCTCTTCATCTGCGGCGGAGCATTCGCGGGGCTCGACAAGATCATCGCCCGGCGGATCGGCAAGAACGCGGTCGGCTTCGGCGCCGAGGTGCGCGGGAAGCACGCTGAGGAGTCGGCCGAGCTGCTCACGCAGGTGATGCCGGAGGACCTCATGAACTTCGGGCTGATCCCCGAGTTCATCGGCCGCCTTCCGGTCGTCTCGGCCGTACACCAGCTCCGGCGCGAGGACCTCGTCCGGATCCTGAACGAGCCGAAGAACGCGCTCGTCCGCCAGTACCAGCGCTTCTTCGGATACGACACGATCGAGCTCGTGTTCACCGACGACGCCCTCTGGGAGATCGCCGACCGCGC
Organism: Actinomycetota bacterium; assembly: GCA_036277855.1. Classification (GTDB taxonomy): domain Bacteria; phylum Actinomycetota; class UBA4738; order UBA4738; family HRBIN12; genus DASSJM01. The sequence goes on along the minus strand of DASUMC010000178.1, from coordinate 290 downwards.
GCTCGAGCGCGAGACCGGTGCGCGCGGCCTCCGCTCCATCATCGAAGGCGCGTTGCTGGACGTGATGTTCGAGCTGCCGTCCCGGCGCGACGTGACGAAGTGCGTCATCACGCGCGAGACGATCTCGAAGGGCCTGAACCCGACGCTCGTCACGCACGGCGTGCCGGACGACGAGCTCGGTGCTGCGGCCGAGACCGCCTGAGCGGACCGCGTGGCGGAGCCGCGGTCGCGGACGTTCTCCTGGTCCGACCCGGGCGAGACGCTGGCCGGGATCACGACGCTGCCGGGTC
>DASUMC010000177.1:0-7507 GCA_036277855.1 Actinomycetota bacterium | reverse complement strand
TCGCGCCGCATGAGGTCGCGCAGGCGCGTCCGGTCGATGTCGTGGGTCACCTGGTCGGTCCTTGAGTCGGGACGACGCAGCGTGTCGCATCCGGTCCGCGGCCGTCAAACGAGCGGAGGGCGGGCCGTGGGCCCGCCCTCTGGGACTCGTCCTCGTACGGAGCCGTTCGCCCGGCTACGGAGCGAGCTCGCGGCGGAGCGCGGTGAGCGGGAGCGATCCGAGCGCGAGCAGCCGGTCGTGGAACGCGCGGAGCGAGACCCCGGCGCCCTCGCGCTCCGACGCGGCCGCGCGCTGTCGCTCGATCTCGAACTGCCCGATCTTGTACGAGAGCGCCTGCCCCGGCATCGTGATGTACCGATCGGTCTCGATCGTTGCCTCGACGGAAGGCACCCCGGCCCCCTCGAGCGTCTCGATCGCGCGCTCCCTCGTCCACCCGAGCGCGTGGATGCCCGTGTCCACGACCAGGCGGGCCGCCCGCATCCCCTGGAGGTCGAGCATCCCCAACCGTTCGGCCTCGTCCAGGTACAGACCCATCTCGTCGGCCAGCCGCTCGCTGTACAGGCCCCATCCCTCGGTGAACGCGCTCCCCGCAAGGAACCCGCCGAACCGGCGCAGCGCCGGCCGGTCATCCATCTCCTGCTCGAGCGCGACCTGGAAGTGATGGCCCGGATTGGCCTCGTGGTACGTGGTCGAGGCGAGCTGATGCTTCGGCTTGCGAGCAAGGTCGAAACCGTTCACGTAGTACACGCCGGGTCGGGACCCGTCCTCGGTGGGTTGGTTGTAGAACGCGAACGGCATGTCGGCCTCCCGGAACTCCTCGACGAGGCGAACCTCGCAGTTGGCGCTGGGGACCCTGCCGAACCACGCGGGTGCCAGGTCCCAGCTCCGGCGGACCTGCTCCTCCGCGGTCGCCTTGAGCTCCTTCGGCGACTCGAAACGGAACGCCGCATCGTGCGCGATCGCGGCCTCGGCCGTGGCGGCGTCGGGGTGGCCGAGGATCGCGGCCGCGCGCGCGCGCTCGTCCTGGATCTTCTCGAGGTCGGCGGTGCCGAGCTCGTGGACCTCGCGAGCGTCCAGCTCGAGCGTCGTCCATGACAGGATCTGGGCCGCGTACATCGCCTCCCCGCCCGGGAGGTCCCGCAGGCCGATCGTCTCCGTGGCGTTCGGCAGGTAGTCGCGGACGCCCTGGCGGTAGCGCTCGAGCGCGGGCAGGAGTTGCTCCACGACCGCCGCGGCCAGTCGCGCGCGCCCGGCGGCGTCCTCGGCGGGGACGGGCGCGAGGACGGGCGATTCCTGGGCACCCGCCTCGATGAGCCGCTCGGTCTGCGCGAGCGCGCGTTCGGCGACGATCCGCGGGGCCGTGACCCCGTCGGCGACCCCCTCGCGCATGATCTCGAGCTCGGCGTCGTAGAAGGCCGGGGTCGCCGCGATCCGGGCCGCGTAGCGTTCGATGCGATCGGGCGTGTCGGCGCGCTGGAGCGACGCGAGCTCGCCCACCAGGCCAGCGGGACCCCAGAGGTGGCTCACCGCGGTCAGCCGGTCGGTCCGGTGCTCGAGAACCGCGAGGTCGCGGCGCGCGATCGCCTCGAGGATGTCGAGGCTGACCCGTCGGTCCTCGTCGAGCTCGTCGACCTCGAGCAGCCCGAGCTCCTCGAGCGCGCCGCGGTGCAGGCGCTCGCGCTCCGCGCGACCGGCGGGTCCGGGGTCGGGGAGCCGGTCGTCGAAGCGCTCGTCGCCGATCGCCGTCCCGAGCAGCGGCTCGACCTCGAGCAGCCCCTCCCAATAGCGTTCGAGCAGTCGGTCCGCCGCGATGCCGTCGTCTCCCATCGTCCGCACGCTCCCAAGGTGCTCCGAAGAAGCGCCCATCCTAGCGGGCGCGGCTTCCCTCCCCGGCGGTCCGAGCCGAGCCCGACCGATGCGAGCCAGATACCGATGGGACCGAACCTTGGAGCGTTCCGGACGTTCTCTGTTCTTCGGGACCGGCAGGGGGGATGGTGCATGAGGTCGAGGGTCGCGCGCGCGTGTGCGCTGCTCTGTCTGGCGGGGCTCGTGGCGTGCATGGGTTCGCCCGAGGTCGTCGGATCGGCGGGGGGGCGGCACGGGTCGTCCGATCGGTCGACGAACCGGTGGCTCGACCCCGGGAAGGGGGCGCGTGGTTCAGAGGGACCGGCGCCATCCACGGCCACGAAGCCGTACGAGGGGCTCGGCACCTGGATCGACATCTACGACACGGACGTCTGGGAGCACCCGGTGCGCGCGGTCCGGTCCATGGCCGCGCACGGCATCAGAACGATCTACCTGCAAAGCTCGAACTACCACCGCAACCAGCCGTTCGTGCACCCGGAGGGCGTGGCGGCGATCGTCGACGCCGCGCATCGACAGCGTCTCGAGGTGGTGGCGTGGTACCTGCCGGGATTCCGCGACCTCGCGCTCGACCTGCACCGGGCCGTCCGAACGATCCGGTTCGAGACACGCAGCGGCAACGGGTTCGACTCGTTCGCGCTCGACATCGAGTCGGCGGAGGTTCGCCGGCCGAGCCTCCGCACGGCACGGCTGCTCCGGGTGTCCTCGGCCATCCGGCGTGCCGCGGGCCGCGGGTATCCGTTGGGCGCGATCGTGGTCTCGCCCGACCGCCTGGTCCGGACCGATCCCTACTTCTGGCCGGGCTTCCCGTGGCGCGAGCTCGCGGAGACCTACGACGTGTTCCTGCCGATGACGTACCACACGTATCGGGTCGAGGGGCCGCGGGCCACGTCCCGGTACACGGCGCGGAGCGTGCAGGTCATCCGCCGGCAGACCTCCGGGCTGAGGGTCCCGATCCACGTCGTCGGGGGGATCTCGTTCGACGCGACGGGACCCGAGACGCAGGGGTTCGTGGACACCGTCCTGGAGCGGGACGTGATCGGCGCGAGCTATTACACGTTCCCCGGCATCACGGTGGACCAGTGGAAGGCCCTCAGCGAGCTCCGCTGAGGTCTACGCGTCCACCCAGCCGAAGTGCCGTTCGCGAACGTCGGCCTTGGCGGCCCTGCCGACGAAGCTTGTGTCCAGCGCGTTCGCGGTCACGCGGCGGAGGTCGTCGTCGGAGAACCCGAGCACGTCGACGCAGACCTGGAGCTCATTGGTCAGGTCGATCGCGAACAGGCCGGGGTTGTCGGTGTTGATCGTGACCGAGACATCCTGGTCGAGCAGCCGGCGCGCCGGATGGTCGGCGAGGTCGGCGACGGCGTGCGTCCGGCGGTTCGAGGTCGGGCACATCTCCAGCGCCACCCCGCGTTCGCGGACCAGCGCGACGACGTCCGGGTCCTCGGCCACGCTCACGCCGTGCCCCAGGCGAAGCGATCCGAGGGCCTCGACGGCCTCCCGAGGGAACTCGGAGGGCCCGGACTCCCCGTAGTGTGTCGTGAGCTTGAGGCCGGAGCCTTCGAGACCGGCGACCACATCGGCGTACAACGAGGGGGGATACGGCTTCTCGTCCCCCGCGAGGTCGAACCCAACCAGGTGGTCGCGGTGACGGAGCGCGAACGCCGCGGTCCGCTCGGCGGACGCCATCCCGTAGTTGCGGCTGGCGATCGCGATCAGGCCCACGGTCACGTCGAACTCGCGGCTGCCGCGCTCCGCCCCTCGCACGATCGCGGCCAACGCGTCGTCCCAGTCCAACCCGTGCGGTTGGCAGAGGAACTCGGGCGAGAAACGCAGCTCGGCGAGCCGAACGTTGTCCGCGGCCAGGTCCTCGACCGCCTCGAACGCGATCCGCTCCGCGGCCGCCTCGTCGACGAACGCGCCCTGCGCGAGGGTGAACCGCGAGAGCACCTCCTCGAGCGAACCCATGGGCCGCAACACCTGCGCCTGCTCGGACAGCTCGGCGTCCGTCGCCTGCGGGAGTGGATGACCGGCTCCCCGGTACAGGTCGAGCATCGTCGACAGCCGGATCGCGCCCTCGAGATGCCGGTGTAGGTCCACCTTGGCGAGCGCTTTGAGATCCACGGTCCTTTCAATAGCATGCGGGGCGACCGAGAGGACCCCGATGCTGCTCGAAGGCAAGAAGCTGCTCGTCACCGGCGTACTGACCCGCGAGTCGATCGCGTTTGCGGCCGCGCGCGCTCTGCAGGAGCAGGGGGCCGAGATCGTCCTGACCTCGTTCGGGCGCGCGATGGGGTTGACGGAGAAGTCCGCGCGCCGGCTCCCCGATCCCGTGGATGTCCTGGAGATGGACGCGAACGATCCCGCGGACATCGAGTCGGTCTCGGCCGAGGTCGGCTCCCGGTGGGGACGGCTCGACGGGTTCCTGCATGCGATCGCGTTCGCGCCACAGGACGCGCTGGGCGGGAACTTCCTGCACACCACCTGGGAGAGCGTCTCGACCGCGATCCAGACGAGCGCCTACTCGCTGCAGGCGATCGCGGCGGGCATGCTCCCGCACATGCAGCAGCACGGAGGTGCGATCGTCTCGCTCGATTTCGACGCCCGGGTCGCGTGGCCGATCTACGACTGGATGGGCGTGGCCAAGGCCTCGCTCGAGTCGATCACCCGATACCTCGCGCGCGATCTCGGACCGCACGGGATCCGCGTCAACACCCTGTCCGCAGGCCCCCTGCGGACGATCGCCGGCAAGGGGATCCCGGGGTTCCAGGCGCTCGCCGACGGCTGGGGCGACCGGGCCCCACTGGGGTGGAACCCGACCGACGCGACGCCGGTCGCGGACACGATCGTGTTCCTGCTGTCGGACCTCTCGCGGGGGATCACCGGCGAGATGGTCCACGTCGACGGCGGGTACCACGCCATGGGCTCGGCCCCCGCCGTCGAGGGCGGCTCCGCCGACGATCCTCGTTAGCGCATCTTGATCCCGGCCGTGAGGGCCAACTCCTTCTGCGCCCTCGCGATGATCCGAAACGCCTCCTTCAGGCCCTGACGGGTGACCCCGCCGAGAGCCTTGGGGTCGACGAAATCGTCCGGTGGCTCACCGGCCCGCATCTGCTCGACGTGGTGTCGCAGCCGAACCTCCCACAGGAACCGGAAGGCCTCCTCGAGTCCCTCGCGGGTCTCCGCATCGACGGCCCCTGCACCCTCGGCCGCCCGCAGCCGGTGGAGGGTCCGCTTGGCCGTGACGCCGGCTCGGGTCGCCCACGCCCGGGCGATATTGCCCACGATCAGGATGCCGCCATGCTTCAGGTCGACCGTGCCCGGGTGATCCCCGCGCTGGTCGACGATCAGACCGCGCACGAACCCGATCGGCGGCCGCAGGTCGAGCGCCCGCCGTGCGAGGTGGGCGAGGAAGATCGGGCGGTTCACGGCCGTCGCCATGATCTCGTCCAGGGCCCCCTCGGCCTCGAGCTTCCCGGCGACCCGGCGGAAGTCGAAGATGATCGACAGCTGCTCGCTCGCCATGGGGCTCTGCTCGCTCATCCAGAAGTCGAAGCGCCGAACCCAGTCCTGCAGCGGGAGGCGCAGGGCGGCGTTCGTCGCCATCACGTCGCCGTTGCACCGAGCGATCCCCGCGGCCTCCAGACCGGCGGTCACGAACTCGGCCAGGGGCGCCAGCGACGCGTTGGCCGGATCGGGGTCGCCCTCGAACGCCATGGCATGGTCCTGGTCGGTTCGGATGGCCTGCTCCTGTCGGGCGGCGCTGCCGAGCGCGAGCCAGGCCCAGGGGAAGGGAGGCTCACCCTGTTCCGCGATCCCGAGCTCGAGGAGTCGGCGCGTGGCCGCGTCGATCGAGAACGCGATGATGTGACCCACGTCGACCGGATCCGCGCTCGAGTCCACCAGGGCGGTGATGACGTCGGGGAGCTCGCCGATCGCGCTCGCGACCGTATCGCGATCGGGGGCGCGCTCGATCGCACTCTTCAGCGCGAACGGCGTGTTCCGCCCGATCCCCATCAGGTCGGTGTCGGTCACGACTCCGGTCACCCGTCCGCCCGCGTCGGCGATCGGGAAGTGATGGAACCCTCCCTCGAGCATGCGGAGCAAGACCTCGCCGACCATCGTGTCGGCGGGAACGGTCTCGGCTCGTTGCGTCATCACCTCGGCGACCGGGGTGTCGCCGCTCCGCCGCGCCGCGACGACGCGTGTTCGAAGGTCCCGGTCGGTCAGGATTCCGACGTCCCCGTTCCCGGACGGGATCAGCAGGCTCGAGACGCGTTCCCGCGCCATGAGCTCGGCGGCGTCGGCGACGGCGGTGTTCGGGTCACAGGTGACCGGCGGCCGGCGGACGAGCGCACCGACCTCTCGGTACCGCACCAGGTCGACCTCGGCCTTCAGCGTCTCGTCGACGGCCGCGATCCGTCGTCGGACGCTGGCGGTGATGAACGCGATGCCGGCGGGCGACCGCAGGACCTGGTGGGCGACCTCGGCGTCGATCAGGTAGCAGAGCGTGTCCTCGGACGCCCGCACGGTCGCGGTCGGCGCGACCTGGTCCAGCAGCGACCACATCCCGAACACCTCACCCTCGCCGACCTCGTCGATCACCCGGCCGTCGTCCACGATCTCGGCCCCGCCTCGCCGGATGACGAACAGGTAGGTTGCGGGCGCCCCGGCCTGCTGCAGGATCACGGTACCGGGGGCGAAGTGCTCGATCTGGACGCTCGAGATGACACGATCCAGCTCGGCGTCCGTCAGCGCGTCGAACGGAGGATGATCGGTCAGGAAGGCGCGGACGTCCACGGCGCGAGCCTACGCCGGGCCGGCATCGGCCGGAACCGGCGGGCTCGTGTCGAGGTCTGCCACCAGACGTGAGCGACCACGAGCTGCCCATCCCGCTCGGCCCGTGCTCGAACGGCGAGTACGATCCGATCCCGCCCTCGCCGGTGGCGCGCGAGGCTCGTCGCCGCGCCCTGGAGGCATGCGCGGACGGCGCGTCCCGCCTCGGGGTGTCGCGCCGGACGTTCCTCCGCTCGCTCTGCGCGGCGTCGACCGTGCTGCTCGCGCTCGACGCGTGTACCCGGGAGGCGCACCGCGCGGCGCCGGAGGTGCCGACAACGGAGCCGGGGGGTGGGTTCGACGTCCCGCCAGAGGCCACCACCGAGCCCGAAGCGGCCGAGGGCGCCGTGGGCGGCGAGGAGTTCATCATGGACGTGCAGGGCCACCTGCTCGAGTACGACCTCAACCCGGTCTTCCACGGCGAGGGCTTCTACGCCGCCTTCCCGCAGCAGTACTGCGGTGAGGACGACCCACGCGTCTGTTACTCGATCGAGCACTTCCTCGAGGCGTTCTTCATCCGCAGCGACACGAACGTCGTGGTGCTCTCGGCGCTGCCGATCTACCCGGAGGGCTCCCCGCTGTCGCCCGAGATCATGGCCGAGACCCGCCGGGTCGTTGAGGGTCTGTGCCGCGACGAACGGATCCTGCTCCACGGGCAGGTCCTGCCGAACATCGGATCGCTCGACTCCGTGCTCCGCGGGATGGAGGACACGGCGAGCCGCTACCCGATCCGCGCGTGGAAGACGTTCACACACTTCCCCGACTTCTTCGACCCCGGCGGCGGCGCCTGGTGGCTCGACGATCACGA
>DASUMC010000176.1:0-4178 GCA_036277855.1 Actinomycetota bacterium | reverse complement strand
CCCGGCAGGACGGCCGGACGTGGGCCAACGTCGCCCGCGATCCCCGGGTCGCGATCACGATCGACCTGGGCCGGGCATGGGTCGAGGTCGCGGGTGTCGAGATCCTCGGCCTGGCCGAACCGCTTTCGGCCGAGAGCGCGGCGATGCGCAAGCCGATCTCCGCCTGGCACGAGAAGTACCGCCCCCTCCTCGCCGGCGAGGGGTTCGCCCGGTTCGCCGAGGAGGTCCGGGGGCTCGGTTTCCTCCGCGTGGTGCCGGACGCCGTCCGCGCCTGGGACCACGCGCGCGGCCGCTGACCGTGCGCTCGCTTGCCGCCGCCGAAGACCGGGGCATAGGGTTTGTGCGGAGCTTCACAAGTCGGTTAGCATCATTTGTGAAAGTTTTCACAAGCCGGTGGGGGACCTCGTGCCGAGCTCGACGAGCCAGCTGCTTGACGTCGACGCCCTGATCGTCGGCGCGGGACCCGGAGGCTCCACCGCGGCCTACCACCTCGCCCGCCACGGCCTGGACGTGCTCATGGTCGAGAAGGCCGCGTTCCCCAGGGAGAAGGTCTGCGGCGATGGCCTCACCCCCCGCGCGGTGGTGCAGCTGCGGCGCCTTGGCATCGACACCGACGACCCGAGGTTCGAGCGGCACGAGGGGCTGCGGATCTTCTCGCGGCGAGTGACGCTCGAGCTCCCGTGGCCGGACCTGGAGGCGTTCCCGAACTTCGGACTGATGATGACGCGGGCCGAGTTCGACGAGCTCCTGGCGCGCCACGCCGAGAAGGCCGGCGCCCGCCTGATGGAGCGGACCGAGGCCGTCGCCCCGACCCAACACGACGGCTGGGTGACCGGGGCTCGGATCAGGGGCGAGGACGACCGTGAGACGACGGTCCGTGCGCGGTTCGTGGTCGCGGCGGACGGCGCCTCCTCGCGGTTCGCGTCCCAGGCGGGCGTGCGCCGCGATCCGTCGAAGCCGCTCGGGATCGCCGCGCGCCGGTACTACCGCATCGAGCGTCGCCCCGGCCCGTGGCTCGAGGTCTGGATGGACCTTCGCGAGGGAGATGACACGATCCTGCCCGGGTACGGCTGGCTGTTCCCGCTCGCCGACGGCTCGGTCAACGTGGGGGCGGGCCTGCTGAACACGTTCCGCGACTTCAGGGACCTGTCGGCGCAACGCGTGTTCGACGCGTTCTGGCGCATGCTTCCCGCGGAGTGGAACGTCAACGAGAGCTCGGCCGAGGGGCGGGTGCTGTCGGGGCCGCTCCCGATGGGCTTCTCCCGGGCGCCGCAGGCGACGCCCGGCATGCTGGTGGTGGGCGACGCCGCCGGGTTGGTCAACCCGTTCAACGGCGAGGGAATCGCCTATGCGATGGAGGCGGGCGAGCTCGCGGCGGAGCTGATCCACGAGGCGCTGGTCAAGGACCGGCCCGGCATGGCGCACCTGTACCCGACCGAGCTCCGCGAGCGGTACGGGCGCTACTACCGGATCGGCAACGTGTTCGTCCGGGCGATCGGGCATCCCCCGGTGATGCGAGCGCTCACCGAGTACGCGCTGCCGCGGGAGTGGCTGATGCGCTTCATGCTGCGGCTGATGGGCAACCTCACCGACGGGCGCACGGGCGACACCCGCGACAAGATCATGTACGCGCTCGAGCGGATCGCGCAGGCGTCGTAAGGGGGAGTGGGTGGTTCTGGCGAGCGAGCTGTCCGAGTACCTGCCCGTCGTGATCCTGGCCGTGCTCGCGCTCCTGTTCGCCGTGCTCTCGCTGGGTGTGTCGGCGATGCTCCGGCCCAACCGCCCGACCCCCGCGAAGCTCGCGCCCTACGAATGTGGGATCGAGCCCGAGCGGCTGCCAAGGGGTGAGCGGTTCAGCGTGAGCTTCTACACCGTCGCGATGCTGTTCATCATCTTCGACGTCGAGACGATCTTCCTGTTCCCCTGGGCGGTGGGGTTCCGGCGGCTCGGCCTGTTCGGTCTGGTCGAGATGGCGATCTTCATCGGCCTGGTGTTCGTCGCGTACGTCTACGTGTGGCAACGAGGCGGCCTGGACTGGGGGAACGCCGAACGGCCGCTCGCCGAGGAGGCGGAGCCCGAACGGGTGGAGGAGCTCGCCCGTGCCGGTTGAGCGTCTCGAGGGCTTCCAGACCGGCCGCACCGCCGGGGAGGGCGAGGAGGAGTTCAAGCGCGGGCTGCTGCTGACCACGCTGGACAGGGCGGTGGGGTGGGCGCGCAAGCAGTCGATGTGGCCGGTCACGTTCGGGCTCGCCTGCTGCGCGATCGAGATGATGGCCACGGGCGCCGGCGACTACGACCTCTCGCGATGGGGGATGGAGCTGTTCCGCGCGTCGCCCCGGCAGGCCGACCTCATGATCGTCGCTGGCCGGGTGAGCCAGAAGATGGCGCCGGTCCTGCGCACCGTCTACGACCAGATGCCCGAGCCGAAGTGGGTCATCTCGATGGGCGTGTGCGCCTCGGCGGGCGGCATGTTCACGAACTACGCCGTCGTGCAGGGGGTCGACACGATCGTCCCCGTCGACATCTACGTCCCCGGCTGCCCGCCGAAGCCGGAGATGCTGATGTACGGGATCCTCCGGCTGCACGAGAAGGTCCGCAAGGAGCCGGCCACGTGATCGACCTGGGAGCGGGCCGAGCGTGAACGCCGCGGGGATCGCCGACCGCGTCCGGATGTCCTACCCCGAGGTGGTCGTCTCGCGCGACGAGGCGAGCGTCTCGGTGGGCCGAGACGAGCTCCTCGCCGCGCTCGGATCGTTCCGCGACGACCCCGCGCTGCGGCTGGACTTCCTCTCGAGCGTGACGGCGACCGACCGGCCGGGTGGCGACCCCAGGTTCTGGGTGGTGTACGAGCTTTCGTCCACCGAGCTCCATCACCGGCTGCGGGTGAAGGTCGGTCTTCCTGAAGAGGATCCGCGCGTCCCCTCGGTGACCGGGCTGTTCCCCACCGCCGACTGGCACGAGCGCGAGACCTACGACTTCTTCGGGGTGGTGTTCGACGGCCACCCTGATCTCCGACGCATCCTGCTGCCCGACGACTGGGAGGGCTGGCCGCTCCGCAAGACCGAGGAACTCGGCGGCGTGAACACGAGGTTCCACGGCGCGTTCATCCCGCCCGTCGACCGGAGGACGTCGTGACGGCGGACCGAGCGCCGGGCACCGTGAGCGAGCCGTCGGCGGCCTCGACCCGGGAGATCCGCCGGGAGACGATGCTCATCAACATGGGGCCGCAGCACCCCTCGACCCACGGCGTGCTGCGCCTCCTGCTCGAGCTCGACGGCGAGACGGTGCTGTCGTGCACCCCGATCGTCGGGTACCTGCATACCGGGATCGAGAAGAACACCGAATACCGAACGTGGCAGCAGGGCGTGACGTTCGTGACACGCGCCGACTACCTGTCGCCGTTCTTCAACGAGGTCGGGTACTGCCTCGCGGTCGAGAAGCTGCTCGGGATCGAGGCGCCGCCTCGCGCCCAGGTGTTGCGCGTCCTGTTCTGCGAGATGAACCGCATCGCGTCGCACCTGGTCTGGCTCGCCACCTCCGGGCTTGAGCTCGGCGCCGTCAGCGTGATGCTCTACGGGTTCCGCGAGCGCGAGCGGATCCTCGACATCTTCGAGGCCGCCACCGGTCTGCGGATGAACCACGCGTACGTGCGGATCGGGGGCGTGGTCATGGATCTGCCGGACGACGGCCTCGGCCAGATCGGAGACTTCCTCCAGACGATGCCGGGCCGCATCGACGAGTACGAGTCGCTGCTCACTCGGAACCCGATCTGGATCCAGCGCAACCTCGGCGTGGGTCGGCTCTCGGCCGAGGATGCGCTCGCGGTCGGCGTCACGGGCCCGACCCTGCGCGCCGCGGGTCCGGCTCGGGACATTCGGCGCGACGAGCCGTACTCGGGCTACGAGACCTACGACTTCGACGTCGTCACGAGCGACGGGGCCGACTGCTACGCCCGCTACCTCGTCCGGATCGGGGAGATGCGTCAGTCCCTGCGGATCGTCGAGCAGTGCGTCGAGCGTCTGCGCGAACCCGGCCCCGTGATGGTCGAGGACCCGAAGGTGCGCTGGCCGGCGCAGCTCGAGGTCGGACCCGACGGCATCGGGAACTCGCCCCGCTACATCACGCACATCATGGAGGAGTCGATGGAGGCCCTGATCCATCACTTCAAGATGGTGACG
>DASUMC010000175.1:0-15579 GCA_036277855.1 Actinomycetota bacterium | reverse complement strand
GTGAGCCGTCAGGGCCAGAGTCGTTCGACGCGCCAGGCCCCGCCCTCGCGCGTGAAGCGGAACCGGTCGTGCAGGCGGTGCTCGCGGCCCTGCCAGAACTCGATCGTCTCGGGCTCGAGGCGATACCCGCCCCAGTGTGGCGGGAGCGGGACGTCCTCACCCGGGAACCGCTCCGAGACCTCGGCGAACGCCGCGTCGAGCTCCTGCCTCGAGCCGACCGGCCGGCTCTGCCGGGAGGCCCAGGCGCCGAGCCGTGCCTCGCGCGGCCGCGTCCGGAAGTACGCGAGTGACTCCGCGTCGGTCACGCGCGTCGCCGGCCCGGTGACGGACACCTGCCGGTCGAGCTCGCGCCAGTAGAGGGCCAACGCGGCGTTCGGGTTCTCGGCGAGGTGGCGTCCCTTCCGGCTCTCGCGGTTGGTGAAGAACGTGAGACCCCGCTCGTCGACGGCCTTGACCAGGACGTGACGGACCGCAGGCCGCCCGTCGGCGTCGGCGGTCGCGAGCGCTGCCGCCTCCGGGAATCGAACACCGGCGGCCCTCGCGCCGTCGAGCCAGGCGACGATGCCGGCGATCGGGTCGGGGCCGAGTTCGGTCTCGGTCAGGCCGGTCGGATCGTGCGACGGGACGTCACTCACGCGAGGTCCTTGGGCGTGACGAAAGCCTCGAGCCGGCCGTCCCCCGGCGCGAGCTCCCGCCACGGCCCGTCGAACGCGAGCACGGCCAGCGCGCCGGTCGGGAACTTCGCCCGCATCTTGCCCAGGCCCGCCCCGCTTCCCGCCAGGACGATCGCGAGGTCGTGGACGCCGGGGTTGTGCCCGATCATCGCGACGGTCTCGAACCGGTCGGCAACGCCGCGCAGCCGTTCGAGGAGCAGGTCGTCGCTCGCCCCGTACAGGTCGTCGTCCACCACGACCTCCGCGTCGCGGAACGCCTTCGACATCCGGTCGAGCGTCTCCCGCGTTCGGAGCGCGGAGGAGCACACCACGAGGTCCGGATGCGGGACGCTCGAGCGCAGGTGCTCCGCCATCGACTCGGCGGCGCGGTGGCCCCTGGGCGCCAGCGGCCGTTCGTGGTCCGCGAGCGACGGATCGTCCCAGCTCGACTTGGCGTGCCGGAGCAGCAGGAGACGGTTCATGGATCGCGGTCGCTCTCGTCCGGCGTCCTCGTCAGCATCGGCAACTCCCACGCACCGACCCGTCGTCGGCGTTGCGAGCGTAGCCGTCGTGGCGGGTGGCGGCGGCCGACCCTATGCTCCGCGTCGAAGCCGTACCACGAGGACGACGCCGACGGTCAGCAAGGCGCAGGCGAGCCCGAACGCGACGAGTGCCTCGCCCCAGTTCGGGCCATCGCACGTCGCCTCGAGGATCCCGACGCAGACGCGCCGTGTGTCGAGCGCTCCAACGAGCGCGGCGACGCATCCAAGGCCGAGCGCGCAGAGAGCCGCCGACCAGGCGAGGGCGCGCCGAAGCATGTGGCGACCGGCGGCTTCCGAGCACATGGGTCGATGATGCGAGTCGCTGCTCGGCCGGTCAACGCGCGACCGCGTCCTCAGCGGTCGCCGGCGCGCCCGGCAAGGACGATCACCGCGGGAGTCTCTGTGAAGAGTCCTCGAACCTCCTCGGTGCCCTCGGCAGGACTCGAACCTGCGCTTCCGGCTCCGGAGGCCGGCGCTCTATCCGCTGAGCTACGAGGGCTCGGCAGCCCGAGTCTAGCAACGCGCCTGTTCGCCCAAGCTCACCGAGGGAGGTGCGACTGGTCCGTCGACTACGCTTCGAACGCCGATGATCGAGGAACGTCTGATCGCGCTCGTCACCGAGGCGCAGGCCGAGGTCGCGCGCGAGCTCGGCCTGGCGGGTGACCTGCCCGAGGTCGAGCTCTCCAGGCCTCGGCAGAAGGAGCACGGCGACTTCGCGACCAACGTGGCGCTGGTCCTCGCGCCGCTGGTCGGTCGTTCGCCCCGCGACGTCGCGGAGGTGATCGTGCGCCACCTGCCCGAGGCGCCCTTCGTGCGGTCCGCCGAGGTGGCCGGGCCGGGGTTCATCAACTTCCGCCTCACGACGGGCTGGCTCACCGACGCGCTCCGGGACGTTGCGACGCGGGGCGAGGCCTACGGCCGAGCCGACCCGAACGGCCTGCGGGCGCAGGTCGAGTTCGTGAGCGCCAACCCGACCGGGCCGCTCCACATCGGGCACGCCCGCAACGCCGCGCTCGGGGACGCGCTCGCCCGGGTGCTCGAGGCGGCGGGGTGGTCGGTCGAGCGTGAGTACTACTTCAACGACACGGGCGGGCAGATGGATCGGTTCGGTGCGTCGGTCGAGGCGAGGTACCTGGAGCTCCTGGGCCGTGACGCAGAGGTGCCCGAGGACGGCTACCACGGCGACTACGTGATCGAGCTCGCCCGCCAGATCCTGGAGAGCGAGGGACCGGACCTCGCCGACCTTCCTCAGCCCGAACGGGTCGCGAGGATCCAGCTGGAGGGCGCCCGCCTGGCCCTCGAGCAGATCGGCCGGTCGCTCGAGCGGTTCGGGGTCCGCTTCGACAGCTTCATGCACGAGCGCGTGCTCCGGGAGAAGGGCCTGATCGCCGGCGCCGTGCAGCGCCTGCGGGATGCCGGGCACGCGTTCGACGCGGAGGGGGCGGTGTGGTTCCGCTCGACGACGTTCGGCGACGACAAGGACCGGCCGCTCGTGCGTTCGAACGGCACGCACACCTACTTCGGCGCCGACGCCGCGTACCTCGTCGACAAGTTCGAGCGCGGCTTCGACCACCTCGTGTACGTGTTGGGCGCGGACCACCACGGCGACGTCGCGCGGATCCGCGGGGCCGCCCAGGCGCTCGGCTACGACGCCGAGCGCGTCGAGATCGTGATCTACCAGTGGGTCTCGTTCCTTCGCGATGGGGTGCCGGTCCCGATGAGCAAGCGCGCGGGGACCTTCGTCAGCCTCGACGAGCTGATCGACGAGGTCGGCACGGACGCGGCCCGTTTCCACCTGCTGATGTTCAGCAACGACGTGACGATGAGATTCGACATCGAGGCGGTGAAGCGCCAGTCGCTCGAGAACCCCGTCTACTACGTCCAGTACGGGCACGCCCGGATCGCCTCGATCCTGCGCAAGGCGGCGGAACGGGGCATCCAGACCCGGCCGATCGAGGAGACCGACCTGGACCGGCTCGAGCACGAGGCCGAGCTGGATCTCCTGCGCGCCGTCGCGGACGTCCCGAACCAGATCGCGACCGCGGCCGAGATCCGGGCCCCACACCGGCTGACCCACGCCGCCCAGGATCTCGCGCGGCGCTTCCATCACTTCTACGCGGAGTGTCCGGTCCTGTCCGACGACGCCGAGCTGACGCAGGCCCGGCTGTGGCTCTGCAGTGGCACCAAGCGGACGATCGCGAACCTGCTCGGCCTGCTCGGCGTGTCGGCGCCCGAGGCGATGGAGCGAAGCGATGCGACGTGAGGTTCGCGTCGGGCCGGGGCGACATACTGAGACGGGCCAAGATCGAGGAGGCGTCAAGGGTGGGATGAGCGAGCGGGTCCTGCGGGTGGGGATGCTGGGCTGCGGCACCGTCGGCGCCGCGGTCGTCCGGCTGCTCGACCGCCACCGCGACGACATCGAGCGCCGCGCCGGATGCAGGCTGCAGGTGCACAAGGTGGCGGTCCGCGACCCCGCGAAGCCGCGGGACGTCGGGCCCACACCGCCGGCGTTCGTCGACGACCCGATGGCCGTGGTCGACGACCCCGAGGTCGACATCGTCTGCGAGCTGATCGGCGGGCTCGAACCCGCGGGTTCGCTGGTCATCGCGGCGTTCGAACGCGACAAGCCCGTCGTCACCGCCAACAAGGAGCTGCTCGCGACGCGCGGGCGCGAGCTGTTCGACGCCTCGGACGCCAAGGGCCTGGACCTGTACTTCGAGGCGGCCGTGGGGGGCGGGATCCCGTTGATCCGCCCGCTGAAGGAGTCGCTCACCGGCGAGCGCCTACGCCGCGTCATGGGGATCGTGAACGGCACGACCAACTTCATCCTGACGAAGATGTCGGAGGATGGACGTGCGTTCGCCGAGGTCCTGGCCGACGCGAAGCGGCTCGGGTACGCCGAGTCCGACCCGAGCGCCGACACCGACGGGCACGACGCGGCCGCCAAGTGCGCGATCCTCGCGTCGATCGCGTTCAACGCCCGGGTCGTCGCGAGCGACGTGTACCGCGAGGGCATCGCGAACGTGACCACCGAGGACATCGAGTTCGCGCGGCGGCTCGGCTACGTGGTGAAGCTGCTCGCGATCGCCGAGATGGGCGAGGACGAGCGGATCGCGGCTCGCGTGCACGCCGCGATGATCCCCGCGGCGCACCCGCTCGCGTCGGTCCGGGACGCCTACAACGCGGTGTTCGTCGAGGGTCCCGACATCGGCGAGCTGATGTTCTACGGCCGCGGCGCCGGCGGGGAGGCCACGGCGACCGCCGTGGTTGGCGACCTCGTCAGCGTCGCCAGGAACCTGCTCGCGGGTGCCCGGGGCCTCGGCTGCACGTGCTTCTACGAGCGGACGATCCGCCCGATGGACGAGATGACGGGCCAGTACTACATCCTGCTGCGCGTCGAGGATCGCCCCGGTGTCCTGGCCGAGATCGCGAGCGTGTTCGGCCGCAGCGAGGTCTCGATCAAGAGCGTCTGGCAGGAGGGGTTCGGCGACGACGCGCAGCTCGTGTTCATCACCCACCGCGCCCGCGAGGGCGCGTTCCAGGAAGCGATCGGTGTGCTCCGCGGACTCCCGGGGGTCGAGGAAGTCCGCAGCGTCCTGCGGGTCGAGGCCGAGGAGTGACGGTGGCCCGAACCTGGCGCGGCGTGATCCGAGAGTACGGCGACCGGCTGCCGGTCGGCCCGTCCACGCCGGTCGTGACGCTCGGTGAGGGCGGGACGCCGCTCGTCCGCTCGGAGTCGTTGTCGGTCGAGACCGGGTGCGAGGTCTTCCTGAAGTACGAGGGCGCGAACCCGACCGGCTCGTTCAAGGACCGTGGGATGACCGTCGCGATCAGCAAGGCGGTCGAGGAGGGCGCCAAGGCGGTCGTGTGCGCCTCCACGGGGAACACGAGCGCGAGCGCCGCCGCCTACGCGGGCAAGGCGGGGCTGGCCTGCGCCGTCCTCGTCCCCAAGGGCAAGATCGCGCCCGGGAAGATGGCCGCGACCCTGGTGCACGGCGCGCGCGTGCTGGAGGTGGAGGGGAACTTCGACGCGTCGTTCGGACTCGCCCGCGGCCTCGCCGAGCGCTACCCGGTGACCCTTGTGAACTCGGTCAACCCCTACCGTTTGCAGGGACAGAAGACGTGCGCGTTCGAGATCGTAGACGCGCTCGGTCGCGCGCCCGACCTGCACTGCGTCCCGGTCGGGAACGCCGGCAACATCTCGAGCCACTGGCTGGGCTACTCCGAATACCTGGCCGACGGGACGATCCACGAGCCGCCGCGGCTGTTCGGGTTCCAGGCGAGCGGTGCCGCGCCCCTCGTCCTCGGTCGCCCCGTCGAGGAGCCGCACACGATCGCCACCGCTATCCGGATCGGCAACCCCGCATCGTGGGACCTGGCGATCGCGGCCGCGTCGGAATCGGAGGGCGCGATCCTGGCGGTCACCGACCGCGACATCCTCGACGCCTACCGGCGGGTCGCGCGCGAGGGTCTGTTCGCCGAGCCGGCCTCGGCGGCGAGCGTCGCGGGGCTGCTCCGGCTCGCGAACGAGGACCGGCTCCCGCGCGGCGGGACCGTCGTCTGCGTGCTCACGGGTCACGGGCTGAAGGACCCGGAGTGGGCGACGAGCGGGGGGGCCGCGCCGACCACGGTCCCGGCCGAGGCGGACGCCGTCGCGGCCGAGCTCGGGCTGTAACCGTGCGCCTCACCGCGACGGTCCCGGCGACCTCGGCGAACCTGGGCCCCGGGTTCGACTGTTTCGGGCTCGCGCTCGACCTGTGCAACGAGGTCGCGCTGGACACGGACGCCGAGCCCCGCGTGACGTGGGAGGGCGCCGGCGCCGACGAGCTGCCGACCGACGGGACCGACCTCGTGTCGCGCGCCCTGGCCGAGACCGCCGCGCGCTTCGATCGAGTCGTCCCCCCCGCCTCGATCCACGGCCGCAACCGGATCCCGCTCGAACGCGGCCTGGGGTCCTCGGCCGCCGCCGCGGTCGCCGGCGTTGCGCTTGCCGACGCGGCACTCGGTCTCGGTCTGGATCGGACCACGATCCTCGAGATCGCCGCCGGGCTCGAGGGGCATCCCGACAACGCGGCCGCCGCCGTGTTCGGGGGGTTCACGATCGTGGTGGACGAGAGCGTCGTCGCCCGCTTCGACCCGGACCCGGAGCTCCGGCCGGCGCTCTTCGTCCCCGCGGACCTCGCGATCTCGACCGAGGCGGCCAGGCGGGCGCTCCCGGACGCCGTCCCGCGCGAGGACGCGGTGTCCAACGCGGGGCACGCCGCGCTCGTGGCCGTCGCCCTCCTGCACGAGCCCGATCTCCTCCACACGGCGATGCGCGACCGCCTCCACGAAGACGTCCGGCTGGGGCTCGTCCCCGAGATGCGCCGGGTCATCGAGGGTCTGCGCGCCGCCGGGCTGGCCGCCTGCGTCTCGGGTTCGGGGCCGACGCTGCTCGCGTTCGAGCGCCACGACGTCGTCACACCGGAACCGGCCGAGGGGTGGGGGATCGTGCGTGTCCCCGTGCGAGCCGACGGGG
Organism: Actinomycetota bacterium; assembly: GCA_036277855.1. Taxonomy (GTDB): domain Bacteria; phylum Actinomycetota; class UBA4738; order UBA4738; family HRBIN12; genus DASSJM01. Next base: position 8,866 of record DASUMC010000175.1, on the reverse strand, counting down.
TCGACATCCGCCAGGGCTGAAGGCGCGTATCACCTGCGACGATGGTTGAACGATGACCGAATCCGATCCCCGGCCCGACCCGGCGACGGCTGCGCACCCGGCGGCGAGCCCCCCGCTGAGCGTCGTCGCGCCCACCCCGCTCGACGGGGCCGAACAGGGCGCGGCCCCGGTTCTGGTCACGGATCTCGCGAGCAAGACCCTCGCGGTCAAGGAGGGCCAGACCTTCCTGTACTCCGACCTCGAGGGGAACCTCGACCACGGCGGTCGAGACGGCCTCGGCCTGTACTCGCACGACACGCGGTTCCTGTCGCACTTCCGCATGACCATGAACGGGCGCCACCTCGTGCTGCTGTCGTCGTCGGCCGAACGCGGCTACCAGTCGCACGTCGACATGACGAACCCCGACCTGTTCGAGGATGGGGTGCTGTGTGCGCCGCAGCAGACGATCAACGTTCGGCGCGTCCGCGCGATCTCCGGTGATCTGTTCGAGCGCATCCGGATCAAGAACTACAACCCCTTCGACGTCACCCTCGAGGTCGGGCTGACGTTCGGCGCGGACTTCGCCGACATCTTCGACGTGCGCGGCATGACCCATCGCCACTCGGGCGGGTCGTCGATCCCCCCGACGGTCAACGGCTCCGCGATCGAGTTCGTGCACGAAGGGCGCGACCACGTCCGGCGGATCACGAGGATCCGCTTCGGCATCGACCCCGACCGCGTCGACGTCGGGGGGGCGCTCGCGACGGCGGTCTTCCGGCTCCACCTCGATCCGTACCAGACCAGGCTCGTGGCCGTCTCGGTCGAGCCGGTCCTGGGGAGCGAGCCGACCGACGCGGCCCCGGACTTCGACCACGCGGTGCACGAGCTCCGTCGCTCCTACGAGGAGTGGGAGCGCGAGTCGACGCGGATCGTCACCGACAACGAGCTGTTCAACCAGCTCCTGGACCGGAGCCTCCGCGACCTCCGGGCGCTGTACACGCGGGTGGGGGACGGCGCGATCCTGGCCGCCGGGATCCCGTGGTACGTGACGATCTTCGGCCGCGACTCCCTGATCGCGTCGCACCAGCTGCTGACGGTGAACACCCGACCCGCGCGCGACGCGCTCGAGCTCCTGGCGGCGCGTCAGGGCACGGAGGAGAACGACTGGCGGGACGAACAGCCCGGCAAGATCCTCCACGAGGTCCGCGACGGCGAGCTCGCGCGCGCGGGGATCATGCCGCACTCGCCGTACTACGGGTCCGTCGACTCGACGCCCTGGTTCCTGATCGTGTACGCGCAGCACCTGCGTTGGACGGGCGACGTCGAGTTCGCGCGCAAGCTCCTCCCGTCGGCTGAGGCGGCGCTCGCGTGGATCGATCGGTACGGTGACCTGGACGGCGACGGATTCGTCGAGTACCTGTCCCGCTCGCCTCGAGGGATCCGCAACCAGGGGTGGAAGGACTCGCACGACTCGATGGTCCACGCCGACGGACGGCTGGCCGAACCACCGATCGCGCTCTCGGAGGTGCAGGGATACGTCTACCTCGCGAAGACCCGCATGGCCGACGTGTACCTCGCGCTTGGTCGGCCGGAGGACGCGCGCCGTCTCGAGGAGGAGGCCGAGCGCCTGAAGGTGCGCTTCAACGAGGCGTTCTGGATGGAGGACGAGCGATACTTCGCGGCCGCGCTCGACGCCCGCAAGCAGCAGCTCCGAACGCTGATGTCCAACCCGGGCCACTGCCTGTACAGCGGGATCGTGGACGAGGACAAGGCCCTGCCGCTGGCCAAGCGGTTGCTCGCCCCGGACATGTTCTCGGGTTGGGGCGTCCGAACGATGAGCCGGTCTGCCGCCTCGTACAACCCGATGAGCTACCACAACGGGTCGGTGTGGCCGCACGACAACGCGCTGATCGCGGCGGGACTGAAGCGGTACCGGTTCGCCCGGGCGACCAACCGCGTCGCGACCGCGCTGTTCGACGCGGCGGTCTCCGCCGACTACCTTCGTCTGCCCGAGCTGTTCTGCGGGTTCACGCGCCGGTCGCCGAACCGCCCGGTGAGCTACCCGATCGCCTGCTCGCCCCAGGCGTGGGCGGCCGGCTCCCCCTACCTCATGCTGCAGGCGATGCTCGGCCTGTCGGCGCGGGCCAACGAGAACCTGCTCACGATCAACCTGCCGCACCTGCCGACGTGGCTGAACACCGTCGAGGTGCGCAACCTGTCGGTCGGCCAGAGCACGGTGAGCATGGTGTTCCGCCGCGAGGGCGAGATCACGTCCTTCTCCCTCCTGTCGCGCGACGGCGACGTGCGCGTCGTGATGGAGGAGTAAGCGGGCGGCGTACGTGGGCCCGGCTCGCCGTCGTCCCAGGGTCAGCCGATGCAGGGCCCCGTGTCGACCGGTGTGGTCCGACCCACCGCGGTCCGCAGGGGGTCGCCGACCTCGCCGGCGGCGATCGCGTAGCCGACGTCGTCCTCGCCCGACGACGCGGCGAACACCACCCCGGCGACCCGCCCGTCGGGCAGGACGAACGGCCCCCCCGAGTTCCCGGGCCGGACCAGCGTCTGGAGCTCGAGCACTTCGCGGTCGACCTCGCCATGCCCGTAGATGTCGCGCCCGACCGCGTTCGCGAACGTCCGCCGGACGGCGGCGCGGCGGACGTCGAGCGGGCCACCCTGCGGGTACCCGAGGACGGCCCCCGGCGTGCCGCGGTCCAGCGGCTCGGTGGCGAGCGGGAGCGGGGGCCCGGGTGCGTTCGGCACCGACAGGATCGCCAGATCCAGATCGGGGTCGAACAGCACCGTGGTCGCGTCCGACGAGCCGCCGGCAGCCGAACGCACCTCGGGATCGTCCATGCCGGCCACGACGTGCGCGTTCGTCACGACGTAGCCGTCGGCGGCGACGAAGCCCGAACCCTCCTGGATCACGCCGCAGGCCGGTCCGATCACCTGGAGGGTGCTCGACGCGGCCGCCTCCGCCGCGGCCCGAGCCTCCCGCTGGCTCGGTGGCCGCACGGGCTCGGCCGGCAAGGGCGGGATGCCGGAGAAGACGTCGGGGAACCCGAACCGGCTGAACAGGCGACGGACCTGGGCGAGCAGCGACGGAGGTTGCGGCAGGGCCGCGTCGAGCGTTCGCACGACCGCCGACCCCCGGATCTCGGTCGCGACGGCGGGGAACGGGCCGTTCGCGAGGTTGAGCGCGAGGAACCAGATCGCCAGCAGGGACGCCACGACCGCGACGACCGAACCCGCGACCGAGTCCGCCCTCCCGAACCTCGACGCGGCGCGGTTGCGTGCCTGCACACCGACGAGCCACCCGGCCGCGTTGCCGAGCGCGGCGACCGCGAGCAGGACCAGGACGGCGAGGCCCGCCCGGGCGTTCGATCCGTCGACGATGTGGGCGACGAACGGGGCAAGCAACGCGCCCACGACCAGACCGATGAGTAAGCCGCCGAACCCGAAGGCCTGCAGCGTGAAGCCCCGCCGGTAGCCGGAGACGCCGGAGAGCGCCACGAGCACGATCAGGAGCAGGTCGAGGGCGTTCACGCCGCCGTATCGTCCCACGCGCCGGCGCGTGGTAGAGACGAAGCTAGACTGAGGAGCACGTGGTCACGATCGCGCACGTCTCCGATCCGCACGTCGGCTCGCCCTACTTCGTTCCGAACCTGATGAACCGGGTGATCGTCGAGCTGAACGAGCTCGAGCCCGACGTCGTGATCTGCAGCGGCGACCTCACCAACGAGGGGTACCGGCAGGAGTACAAGAACTGGGCCGCCTATGCCGAACGGATCCACGCGCCGATGTACACCGTCCCCGGCAACCACGACGCACGCAACGTCGGGTACCTGCACTTCGAGGAGCTCGTGGGCCCGCGCCACTGGAGCGCCGACGTGAAAGGCGTCCGCCTCGTCGGCGTGGACTCCAGCGAGCCCGACATCAACGAGGGTCAGGTGGGGCGCGAGCGCTACACCTGGATCCACGAGCGGTTCGAGGTCCCCGCCGACCTGAAGGTCTTCGTCCTCCACCACCATCTGTTGCCGATCCCCGGCACCGGCCGCGAGCGGAGCACCGTGATGGACGCCGGCGACCTCCTGGAGGAGCTGATCCAGTCGGGGGTCAACATCGTGCTCTCGGGCCACAAGCACGTCCCCTATGTGTGGCGCCTGGAGGACCTCTACGTGGCGAACGCCGGCACCGTCGCGTCGCTCCGGCTCCGCGGGTACACGAAGCCCTGCTACAACGTCCTGGAGTTCGAGAACGACGAGGTGAAGATCACGCGGAAGTACCCGTTCGGCGGGGGCAGCGTGATCGCCCACTTCCAGCTGTCGACCGGGGAGCAGTACCATCGCGAGCTCGAGCCGCCGGTGCAGCAGCGCCGCCTCCCCGCGGCTCACCAGGGGGAGTCCTAGCTCCGAACCGCCCCGCCCGAAGGAGCCCACTCGGATGAAGGTCGTCGTCCTCGTCGACGGTGAGCACTACCCGCCCGTCACGCGCTGGGCGATCGACGAGCTGCGCGGGCGCGGGCTCGATCCGATCGCGGCGCTGTTCGCCGGCGGTGGGGAGAAGCTCGACCCGTCGGCCGCACTCGATCTCGGGATCCCGCTCCGGGGTTCGGTCCCGGACCGGTCCGTGGCGGCGGCGCTTGCCGAAGCGATCGACGAGCTCGCACCCGAGGGGATCTTCGACCTGTCGGACGAACCCGTGCTCGGGTACCGGGAGCGGATGGAGGTCGCGGCCGTCGCGTTGGCAAGGGGTGTCGCCTACCTCGGCCCCGACTTCCGGCTCGATCCGCCGGTCGACCAGGGACCGCTCCCCGTCGCGACGATCGCGGTCATCGGGATCGGCAAGCGAACGGGCAAGACCGCCGTCTCGGGCGAGACCGCGCGCGTGGCTGCGGCGCACGGGTTCGATCCGGTCGTCGTCGCGATGGGCAGGGGCGGGCCTCCCGAACCCGAGATCGCCCGGGCCGGCTCGGTCACGCTCGAGGCGCTGCTCGAGCTCGTCCGCCGGGGCCGCCATGCCGCGTCGGACTACCTGGAGATCGCGGCCACGAGCGGCGTCACGACGGTGGGCGCCCGGCGCGCGGGCGGCGGCCTTGCGGGGCGCTCCTCGTCGACGAACGTCCGCGCGGCGGCCGAGGTCGCGCTCGGACTCGGCGCCCGGACCCTGATCGTCGACGGGAGCGGGGCCTCGATGCCTCCGTTCCCGTGGGACGCGGGGATCCTGGTCGTCCCGGCCACCGCGCCCCCGGAGTACCTCGGCGGGTACCTGGGCCCCCTGCGCCTGTTGCTATCGGATCTTGTCGTTGTTACCATGGCGCGTAGCCCAGCCGGGCCGCAGAACATCCCTACCCTCAGGTCCCACGCCGAACGGCTGAACGCTGATGCCCGGCTCATCGTGACGGACTTCGAACCACAGCCACTCGGCGATGTGCGGGGGAGGGACGTGTTCTACACCACCACGGCGCCCGGGGCGGTGGCCGCAAGACAAGCGGAAGCCCTCGAGCGGACCCACGGATGCCGGGTGGTTGGGTGGAGTGCCAGGCTCGCCGATCGGGCCGGCCTGGCACTAGACCTGGAAGGGGCGGAGGCCTACGAGGTGCTCCTGTCGGAGCTGAAAGCCGCGGCGGTCGACGTCGCGTGCGACCGGGCGATAGCTCGGGGCGCCGAGGTGATCTTCGTGGACAACCGCGCCGTCACGTTGGAGGGCGACACGGACCTTCCGACCGCACTGAGGGAGACGATCGGCCTCGCCGAAGAGCGACGCGCCCAAAGAAGCGAATAGAGATGACGAACGACCCCAAGAACCCTCAGATCCTGATCTCCGATCGCGACTCGGGCCTGCCGTACTCGAAGGGCCTGATGGCGTCGCAGGTCATGGTGACCGGGCTGTCGCCCGTTCGCGCGTACCAGGTCGCCGAGGCGATCGAGGAGCGCCTGCGCGAGCTCGGCGTCCCGTCGATCTCGAGCGAACAGCTCGGCGAGTTCGCACTCGGCGTCCTCGAGGACCTGGCCGGCGAGCGATACGCGCGGAACTTCCAGCGCTGGCGCGAGATCGAGGCGCTCAAGGTCCCGCTGGTGGTGCTGATCGGTGGGGCGACGGGAGTGGGCAAGTCCACCCTCGCGACCCAGCTCGCGACGAGGCTCGGGATCGTCCGAGTGGTCGCGACCGACGCGATTCGAGAGGTGATGCGCGCGCTGTTCTCCCACGAGCTGATGCCGACGCTCCACGCATCGTCGTTCGAGGCGGGCTCCGTCCTCCGGGAGCCCCCGTCGAAGGACGAGGTGGTCGTCGGGTTCAGGGAGCAGACCGCGGCGGTCGCGGTCGGCGTGCAGGCGCTCGTCGAACGCGCCGCGATGGAGGGGACGCACCTGATCATCGAGGGCGCCCACGTGGTGCCGGGCTTCGTGGACCTCGAGCCCTGGCGCGAACGCATCCTCGCCGTCCCGGTCGTGGTCACGATCGAGGAGGACGAGGTGCACCGAAGCCACTTCGCGGCCCGGGCGTCCGAGCACACCGGACGGCCGGCGGAGCGCTACCTCGACCGGTTCGACGACATCCGGCGCGTGCAGCGGTACATCAAGAGCCAGGCGCTGTCGCACGGCGTCCCGGTGATCGCCAACTACAGCTTCGACCGCGCCCTGGCCGCGATCATCGACCTGGTGATGGAACGAGCGACCGAGCGCACGGGGTCGGCCCGCGTCACGGCGGGCGGCGAGCGCGCCGGTCTTGCCCCCGCTCCCGTGGCGGCGGCGAACGAAGGAGGCAGAACGTGAAGCTGTTCCTGGACACGGCCAACATCGAGGAGATCCGCGAGATCAACCGCTGGGGCGTCCTCGGCGGCGTGACCACCAACCCCTCGTTGGTGGCGAAAGAGAACGATGACCCCGAACGGGTCTGGAAGGAGATCCTGTCCGAGGTCGAGGGACCGATCTCGCTCGAGACGACCGAGCTCGAGCCCGAGGCGATGTACCGGCAGGGGTTGGATCTGGCGCAGATGGCGCCCAACGCCGTCGTGAAGGTCCCGATGACGCCCGAGGGTCTGAACTCGGGCAAGCGTCTGATCGACGACGGGATCAAGATCAACGTCACGCTCGTGTTCTCCCCCGCGCAGGCGATCCTCGCCGCCGAGATCGGGGCGTACATCGTGTCGCCGTTCCTCGGGCGCCTGGACGACGTCGCGTCCGACGGGATGGACGCGCTCCGCAAGATCTGCGACATCTACGAGATCCAGGGGTACGACACACTGGTGCTCGCCGCGTCGCTGCGTCACCCGATGCACATCGTCGAGTCGGCGCTCGCGGGCGCCGACATCGCGACGATGCCCTTCGCGGTGTTCAAGCAGTTGGTGAAGCACCCGCTCACCGACGCAGGATTGGAGAAGTTCCTCGGGGACTGGAAGGCCCTCAAGCAGGAACTCGAGAAAGGAGCATGAGTGGCCACCACCGATAAGCGTGCCCTGGAAGGAAAGGTCGCCGCGGAGCTGCATCAGATCGCGGCGGACCTCGGCATCGAGGGGCACAAGGGACTGAAGAAGGCCGATCTGGTCGACAAGATCCTCTCGCATACCAACGGAGAGCGTTCCGATGCGTCATCCGTCGCCGCCGCGGCGTCCGACGCCCCGGCGGCGTCGGGCGACACCACGTCGACCGACACCACGATGGGCCCGACGAGCGGCCAGGCGTACGTCGACATGCGGGAGACCTCCGGCAACGGCGACACTCGCCAACGTCCGCAGCCGGATCAGCGTGACCAACGCCAACGCGACGATCGCCGGGAAGGGGCCCGGCCACAGGGTGGCCGTCCCGATGCCGGACAACAGCAGCGAGATCGCGAGGGCGGTCCTCGCCGACGTCCGTCGCGCGAAGAGCGGCGTCGCCAGCGCGAGGAGCGCCGTCAGCGAGAGATCGAGATGCGGGAGGAGGAGCTCCAGACCGCGCCGACCGCGACCGGGCTGCTCGACATCCTGCCCGAGGGCTACGGGTTCCTGCGGACCTCCGGCTACCTGCCGGGGCAGCAGGACATCTACGTGTCCCTCTCGCAGGTCCGTCGGTTCATGTTGCGCAAGGGAGACACCGTCGCCGGCAAGGTGCGGCAGCCCAAGGACAGCGAGAAGTACTTCGCGTTGCTGCAGATCGACTCGGTGAACGGCATGGACCCGGAGGAAGCGAAGCAGCGGCCGAACTTCGACAAGCTGACGCCGCTGTTCCCCAACGAGCGCTTCCACCTGGAGACGGGCCCGACGGACGTGACCGGACGGATCATGGACATGGTGTCGCCGATCGGGAAGGGGCAGCGCGGCATGGTGGTCTCACCGCCGAAGGCGGGCAAAACCACCGTGCTGAAGAACATCGCGAGCGGCATCATCCAGTCGAGTCCGGAAACCCACGTGATGGTGCTCCTCGTCGACGAGCGGCCCGAGGAGGTCACGGACTGGCAGCGGACGGTGCAGGCCGCCGAGGTCGTGTACTCGACGTTCGACAAGCCGCCGGACCAGCACATCCAGGTGACGGAGCTCGTCCTGGAGCGGGCCAAGCGCCTGGCCGAGATGGGGCAGGACGTCGCGATCATCCTCGACTCGATCACCCGGTTGGCGCGCGCGTACAACCTCGCCGCGCCTGCATCGGGCAAGATCCTGTCGGGCGGGATCGACTCGACCGCCCTGTACCCGCCCCGGCGGTTCTTCGGGGCCGCCCGGAACATCGAGGAGGGTGGCAGCGTTACCATCATCGCGAGCGCCCTCGTCGAGACCGGGTCCCGGATGGACGAGGGGATCTTCGAGGAGTTCAAGGGCACCGGCAACATGGAGCTCCGACTCGATCGACAGCTCGCCGAGAAGCGACTGTTCCCGGCGATCAACGTCGAGGCGAGCAGCACCCGCAAGGAGGAGTTG
>DASUMC010000174.1:0-4960 GCA_036277855.1 Actinomycetota bacterium | reverse complement strand
CCGCGGTCTCGTGGGTCATCCCGCCCGAGTCCTACAACGAGCACCCCGGGGGCGGGAAGAGCACGTGCGCCGGGGAGAACTGGACGGTCCACCAGGTCAACACGATCATGCGGAGCAGGTACTGGCGATCGACGGCGATCGTCGTGGTCTGGGACGACTTCGGTGGGTTCTACGACCCGGTCGAGCCGCCGCAGTACGACATCATGGGCCTCGGTCCGCGCACGCCGGCCCTGATCATCAGCCCGTACACGCGGCAGGGTTCGAACCGCGACGGCGGTTCGGTGGACAGCACGCCCTACGAGTTCACGTCCGTGCTGGCGTTCATCGAGCAGCTCTTCGGGCTCGAGCCGATGACCGACCGCGACGGGCGGGCCGACCCGCTCTCGGGGGCGTTCGACTTCGAGCGCCCCAACTTCGACAAGCTGATCCTGCCGCTACGAGACGAATGCCCGTACGGCACGTCCACCTCGGAGTTCCTGGCGACCTGGCCCCTGCTGCGCACGATCGGCAAGCCCGGCGACTAGTCGTCCGGGAACTGCGGTCCGACGCAGTCGGAGCGCAGGGGGAGCGGATCCGGCGGCCGCGGCGCCTGCTCGAAGTCGAAGGCGGAGAGCAGCGGCGTCGCCTGGCGGTCTCGGTGCGTGAGCTGGGTGAGCCGCCAGTTGTCCTCGATGAACCGCAGCACGCTGGAGAACTCACCGAGCTCGTGACTGACGAACCCGTGTTTCGCGTAGGGGCTGATCACCAGCAGCGGGACCCGGATCCCGAAGCCGAAGTCGTCGACCTGCGGCGGGGGCACGTGGTCGTAGAAGCCCCCGTAGTCGTCCCAGGTGATGAAGATCGCGGTCGAGTCCCAGTCGGGGCTCTCCATCACGGCGTTCACGATCTCGGTGGTCCAGTTCTCGCCGTGGCACATGCTGTACTCGGGATGCTCCGAGAGCTCGAACCGCGGCGTCACCCACGTGAGGGGCGGCAGCAGCCCCGCGCGGGCCTGCGGCGCGAACGAGTCCACCGGGAACATGTGCTGCTGCCAGATGGCCTCGTTCTCCCGGACGTGACGGATCGCGTCGTACGCGGACCACAGGTAGCCGTTCTGGTATTGGGTCGCCGCGTAGTACGCCCACGGTATCTCCGCCTCGCTCAGCAGGTCGCCCTCGGTGAGGAAGTCGAAGCAGGGCGGGACCTTCTTCTTGACGCCCTCGCTGTCGACGACGACCGCGTAGCTGTCCTGCATCGAGTCGCAGCCCCATGCCTTGAACAGGCCGGTGTCCCGGTGACGCTCGCGGAGCTCGTCGATGTCCTGGTACACGTTCTCGTGCGTGCCGCCCGACTGCGCGGCGATCGTGTAGAGGTGGTTGGGGAACGATGGCCCCTGCGCGCTCGCGAAGAAGTTGTCCCCGAGGACATACGATGAGGCCCAGTGCCAGTAGTTCGGCAGATCGTCGGGCCGGAACTGCGTGTAGGCGAACTCGTCGGCCGTCTCGCTGATCGTCGCGAACCCGTCCATCTTGCCCTCGTTCCACGCCTGGAGCGCGCAGTCGTAGCAGTGGCGGATGTCCATCTCGAGGCGGTCGACCGCGGGCGTGAGCGTCCGGGGTTCGCCCCGGTCGGTCCCGACCGTCACGCCGTTCGCGCCGGGGAACAGCCCAAACATGTTGTCGAAGGTCCGGTTCTCCTTGATCACGAACACGACGTGCTTGATCGGCGTCGTCGTCTCGAACGCGTCCGCGTCCACGGCCGCGGGGGCCTCCCCGTACTCGAGCGGTGGCAACGGGGTCCATTCGGGGGTGTCGTCGCCGCACGAGCTCCCCAGCAGTGCGGACAGGAGGACGACGGCCGACCACCGCAGGAGGGTCTTGGGCATCGGTCGCTGACCCTATCGCAGCCTCGCGCTGGGAGATCGTTGAAGGATGGGCCGGATGACGGGATGATGCTCGCCGATGCAACCGAGAGCGAAGGAGGAGGACGTGCGACGGTTCGTCATCGTGCTATGGGCAGCCCTGATCGGGATCCTCGCGGCCGGGCTCACGACCGCGTTCGCGGGGACGGCGATCGTGCAGGAAGAGACCGTGGTCTTCGGCGAGCACACGCTGCGGGGAAGGAACCTGGATCTGGTCGGTGAGGCCAACGACTTCCGGCCCGGCGACCGCTACATCTTCCGGAGCGTGCTCACCGATGCCCAGGAGGCGGTGGCGGGCCACCTCTTCGTCGATTGCTCGGTGCAGTTCGCGAAGAAGGACTCGTGCTCGCAGATCTACGAGATCCCCGCCCGTGGCACGGTGACGGCCGAAGGCCTGATCCCGGTCTCGCAGCTCAAGGTCGACGGGACCTGGGTGCTCGCGATCACCGGAGGGACCGGCGACTTCGAGAACGTCGGCGGGTCGGTCACCGTCGTCATCGTGGACGACAGGGGCAACAGCGAGCATTCGCTGCATCTGCTGCCGTAACGTCGGTCGCGGGAGCGCTCGACGACGTCAGGCCGGCTGCAGCTCCTTCGCCCGCCGATCCGCCTGGAACTCGCGCCAGTAGCGCTTGCCCTCCTCCGGCAGCGTGGTGATCGGGTCGTAGTACGGGTGCGTACGCGTGAGCGCCTCGGGATCGTCGTACTCGATCCCGGTCCGGTAGTTCTTCCGCCAGTACGAGATCCCCTTCACGCGGTCGTACGTATCGGCCATGTGCACCCAGCGCTTGCCGACGAACGGCACGTCGCACACGAACCTCGGGGTCGCGAACCCGGGCAGATACCCCATGATCGCGAACTGCAGCTCCTGTGCCTCCCACACCGCGAGCCTCCAGTGCTCGCTGTTCGGGATCATGTCGCACAGGTAGAAGTAGTACGGCATGACCTTCGCGTGATCGAGCAGCATGAAGGAGAGCTCGAGGATCTGCCTGGGGGTCGTGTTCACGCCTCGAAGCAGCACCCCCTGGTTCCGCACATCGCGGTAGCCCATGTCCAGGAGCCTGCGGACGGCCGAACCGACGAGCGGCGTCACCTGCTGGGCGGCGTTCACGTGGGTGTGGATCGCGACCTCGACCCCCCGCTCGTGCGCCCGCTTCGCGATCGCGTCGTACCCGGCCAGCACGTCGTCCTGCAGGAAGTGCTGGGGGATGCCCATCAGACCCTTGGTCGCGATGCGCACGTCGCGCACGTTCTCGATGTCGAACAGCCGGAACAGCCACTCCTGCAGGCGTTTGATGGGGACGTTGGCCATGTCCCCGCCCGAGACGACGACGTCGCGGACGCTGGGCGTCCGGCGGACATAGTCGAGCATCGCGTCCCAGCGCTCGTTCTGCTTCATCTCGAACTTGTACTTCAGGATCTGCGACGTGTCGTTGCCGACCAGATCCATCCGTGTGCAATGCCCGCAGTACTGCGGGCAGGTCGGGATCAGCTCGGCGAGGACCTTGGTCGGGTAGCGGTGCGTGAGCCCCTCGACCGCCCACATGTCGGCCTCGTGCAGCGAGTCTCGCGCGGCCATCGGGTGGGACGGGAACTCCTCCGCCCGATCCGAGAGCGCGGGGGCCATGTAACGACGGACCGGGTCCGCGTACAGGTCCGTCTCGTCCATCGTGTTGACCATCTGGGGCGGGAGCAGCATCGACATCGTCGCGCGCTCCTGCTGGTCGCGCTCGATATCCGCGTACAGGTCGTCGGTCAGGAGGTCTCCGAGCGCTCGCTTGAGCTCGACGAGGTTCTTGATCGTGTGGGCCCGCTGCCACTGGGCCGACTCCCACTGCTCCTTCGTGACGTCGCGGAACCCGGGCAGGCGCCTCCAGTCGGGTTCGACGTACTCGCGGCGCAGCGGATACTCGAACGGCTGGTCGGCCGCGTGGGCGTGCCCGGCCTCGTGCGTGGGACGCCTCGCGCCTTGATCGGTGTGCTCGTTCATCGTTGGCTCCGGTCTCCGCGACGGCCGGTCAGGCGGTGTGGTGGTGTTGCCGCCCTGAGCCGGATGAACCGACTCTGGGTGCCATGATACCCGCCGTTCCTCCGGTCCAGCGAGGACTTCGCCGAAGGATCTTCGGGTTGGGGCGAGTCGCGCTGGGAAGGGGGCCGGAGACCGATCAGCGACGGCCGCGGGGGCCGCCCCGGCCACCGTCGCGCCCGCCCATGCGGGGACGGCGCTCGAACCGCCCCTGGTCCTTCTCGGGCCGCGGCATCCGCAACCGGAGGGGCGTCGGGCCCGTGCGCTCGTACCGGACCCAGATGTGGTCGATCTCGCGCCGGCGCTCCACCTCGCGCCAGCCGTCGGCGAGCAGGTGTTTGTGCCGTCCGGCGGCTCCCTTGCGGAGCTTCTCCGTGTTCGGCACCTTGAGGAACAGGCGCTCGACGCGGACCTCCTTGTAGTCGGGCATGGCGGGAAGGGTAGCAGGGCCGACGCGCACGACCCCCGTGTGGACGCGGCCGCGCAGGGGAACCGTAGACTCCGCGACGAACGATCGCCCGACCGATCGGCCGTGGGAGACCGGCCGGCTGATCCGAAGGAGGTTCCATGGGCACGGTCAACGGGTGGAACGAGCTGGCCGCGCAGCTCGGCGTGGACTCGATCAGGAGCTCGACGGCCGCGGGATCGGGTCATCCGACGTCCTCGCTCTCGGCGGCCCACCTGGTCGCGGTGATCTGGTCCGACCATCTCCGCTACGACGTCGCCGACCCGAAGAGCCTGGCGAACGACCGCTTCGTCCTTTCGAAGGGCCATGCGTCCCCCCTGATCTTCTCCGTCCTGAAGGCCGTCGGCGCGATCGGCGACGAGCAGCTGCTGTCGTTCCGTCGGTTCGGATCGCCGGTGCAGGGCCACCCCGTCCCGCTCCCCGACATGCCCTGGATCGATGTCGCGACCGGGTCGCTGGGCCAGGGACTGCCGATCGCGCTCGGGATGGCGCTCGCGATGAAGATGGACGGGATCCCCGCCCGCGTCTGGTGCCTGTTGGGGGACTCCGAGGTCGCCGAGGGCTCGGT
>DASUMC010000173.1:0-7356 GCA_036277855.1 Actinomycetota bacterium | reverse complement strand
GTCGTAGTAGCCCTGGGCGTAGCTCGGGTGACACGCGAACGGCTGCTCGACCACGGCGTCGACCACCACCCCGGGGATGACGGTCCGATTCGGGTCGCGACGGACGACCGCCTCGTCCACGATCTCCTCGCACACCACGATGACGCGTTCGGCGGCGAACGCGGCCTCCTTCTGACACCCGAGCAGCCCCCAGATCTGCGTGTCGCCCGTGGACGTGGCCCGCTGCGCGTGCACGATCGTGACGTCGGGACGCAGTGGCGGCACCACGTAGACCTCGGTCCCATCCTCGTACGGCGACCGCATCGGCTTGATGTTCGGGTTGACGGAGGGGATGTCGCTCTCGTAGTAGGAGCGGATGGGGAAGAACGGGAGGTTCGAGGCGCCCGCGACGTACCGACACACCATCCCGAAGTGCGAGTATTCCTCGATCTCCAGCGGTTCGGGGTCGGCCTGCTCGATGCGGCGCCGAACGGCGTGCAGCGAACCGACCCCGGGGTTGCCGAGCCACGAGAAGATCAGCTTGCGGGCGACCCCGGCGCCGATCATCTGGTCGTAGATCACGTCCGGCGTCATCCGCGCGAGGGTCAGGTCGCGCTTGCGCTGACGGATGATCTCGTGGCCCGCCGCGAAGCAGATCAGGTGGGTGAACCCCTCGATCGCCACGGTGTCGCCGTCGCGGACCAGCTCCCCCACCGCGTCGGCCATCGTCGTCTGCTTGCTCGTCCCCGCCCCCTTGCTCGTCCCCGCCCACCCGCTCGTCCCCACCCACCCGGTCACTCGGGGCTCCAGCCGTCCTGCGGGCCGCGCAGGACGCAGAACTCGTTGCCCTCGGGGTCGAGCATCACGGTCCAGAAGCTCCCGCCCTCCTCGACGTAGCGGAACTCCCGGGCGCCGAGCTCCGAGACGCGGGCCTTCTCGTCGGCCATCGAGGTCGCCGGGCGCAGGTCGAGGTGGAGGCGGTTCTTCACCGACTTGCCCTCGGGCACGAACTGGAACAGGATCGGCCAGCCCTCGCCCTTGGGGTCGCGGATCTCGGCGTCCTCCTCATCGACCTCGGCGACCTCGTAGCCGAGGACCTCGGCCCAGAACCGCGCGATGGCCTCGGGCGAGCGGCAGTCCCAGGTCAGGGTGTCGACCGAGAGGGCCATCGATCGCGCCGCCGGCTAGCCGCCCACGACGTCGCCGACGGCGTCGTCGAACACCTGCAGGGCGGTCTCGGCCTGATCGGGTCGGAGCACCAGCGGGGGCGACATCCGGATCACCGAGTCCCCGGCGCCCAGGACCAGCAGGCCCCGCCGGAACGAGGTCTGCTCGACCGCGTGCATCGTCTCGGCCTCGGCGAACTCGATGCCGATCATCAGGCCCCGGCCCCGGACGTCGACGATCTCGGGCCGCCGGGCCTGGATGTCGCGCAGGCCCTTCAGCAGGAGCTCGCCGACGTCGCGCGCGTTGTCGAGCAGCCCACCCTCGGTCAACTCGAGCGTCGCGAGCGCGGCGGCGCATGCGACCGGGTTGCCGCCGTAGGTCGAGCCGTGCGCACCGACGTCCCACGTCATCAGGCGCTCGCGGGCCACGATCGCGCCGAGCGGCATCCCGCTCGCGATCCCCTTGCCCGCAAGCAGAACG
This sequence comes from Actinomycetota bacterium, assembly GCA_036277855.1. GTDB lineage: Bacteria > Actinomycetota > UBA4738 > UBA4738 > HRBIN12 > DASSJM01. The sequence continues at coordinate 5,730 of DASUMC010000173.1, read as the reverse complement.
TCGGGCTCGACGCCCTCGTGCTCGATCGCCCACATCCTTCCGGTCCGGCCCATCCCCGACTGGACCTCGTCGGCCACGAGCAGGATGCCGTGTCGGTCACAGAGCTCGCGCAGGTACGCGAACCAGCCCTCCGGTGGGAACACGTACCCGCCCTCGCCGAGGACGGGTTCGACCACGATGGCCGCCACCTCGTCGGGCGGGATCAGCCGCGCGAACACCACCTGCTCCAGATGCTCGAAGTCGCCGAAGTGCGTGTGCATCACGCCGGGCAGCAGCGGTCCGAACCCCGCGTGGTACTTCGCCTTGCTGGCGGTGAGCGACACGCTCCCGTAGGACCGGCCGTGGAACGACCCGATCATCGCGACGACGTACTGCCGCCCGGTGGCGTAGCGCGCGAGCTTGATCGCGCCCTCGACGGCTTCGGTGCCCGAGTTCGTGAGGAAGCTGCGGGCACCCCCGGAGAACGGCGCGATGCGGTCCAGCTCCTCGCAGACGTCCGAGTAGATCGGCAGGTAGAAGTCGCTGGCCGAGTAGTGCAGGAGCTGCTCGGCCTGGGCCCGGATCGCCTCGACCACCTTCGGGTGCGCGTGGCCGGTCGAGGTCACGGCGATCCCGGCGTTCACGTCCAGGAAGCGGTTGCCGTCGACGTCCTCGATCACCGAGCCCGCGCCTCGAGCCGGCACCAGCGCGTAGGCCCGGGGAAGCGAGGGGCTCGTGACCTTGTGGTCGCGTTCGATCCGGGCGCGGGCCTGGGGGCCGGGGATCTCGGTGACCAACCGCGGCGCCTGCGCCTCGGCCAGGTCGAGCGTTTCGGCGGTGCTCACTCCTCGATCACCGTGCGCGACTGCTCCCGCAGGTACTGCTGCACGTAGTAGGGGCCGCCACCGGCCTTGCCGCTGGTGCCCGAGCCCTTCCAGCCGCCGAACGGCTGCACGCCGGGCCACGCGCCCGTGGTCGCTCCCGCCCGGCGGTTCACGTACACGACACCGGCCTCGATCGAGCTCAACCACCGGTCGATCTCCGCGCGGTCCTCGCTGTAGAAGCCGGCCGTCAGGCCGTACTCCGTGTCGTTGGCCAGGCGGATCGCCTCGTCGAGGTCCTCGTAGGGGGCGACCGCGACGAACGGCACGAACAGCTCCTTCTTCCAGATCCAGGAGTCGAGCGGGACCTCGGCGATGGTGGGCTGCACGAACGTCCCCTTCGCGAGCTTGCCCTCGGTGAGCCGTTCACCGCCGGTGACCAGCCTGCCGTTCTTCTTCGCCTCGTTCGACGCCTCCTCGAACGTCGTGACCGCACCCTCGTCGATCACCGGGCCGAGGTAGACGTCTCGCTCGAGCGGGTCGCCGATCTTGACGTCCTGGGTCTTCTCCCTGAGGCGTCGGACGAACTCGTCGTACACACTCCGGTGCACGTACACACGCGAGTTGGCCGAGCACTTCTGCCCGCCGAACCCGAATGCCGACCGCAGGACCCCGTCGGTGGCCTTGTCCAGGTCGGCCTTGTCGGTCACGATCGTCGGGTTCTTCCCACCCATCTCGCAGATCACGGGCTTGGGGAAGTCCTTGGCGAACCCCTTGTAGATCCCCATGCCGACCTCGTAGGAGCCGGTGAAGGTGATCCCCGCCACATCGGGGTGGTTGACGATCTCGTCGCCGACCACGCTTCCCGGACCCGAGAGGAAGTGGAAGACCCCCTTGGGGACGCCGGCCGCGATGTAGATCTCGTACAGCTTCAGCCCGGTGAACACGCCCATGTGGGCGGGCTTGAACACCACGGTGTTGCCGGCGACCAGAGCCGCGGACGACGGGCCCGCCGCGAGCGCCATCGGGAAGTTGAACGGGCTGATCACGGCCCACACGCCGTATGGTCGAAGGACGTCGTAGTACTCGCCCGGCGAACCGAGCGAATGCATCGGCGTGCGGAAGCCCTCGTTCTGCTCGACCTCGTTGGCGTTCCATCGCAGGAGGTCTGCGGACTCCTCGACGTCGCCGAGCGCCTCGAGCCGGTTCTTGCCGACCTCCATCGCCATCAGCGCCGACAGCTCGTTTCGCTGATCGGACATGAGGTCGGCGGCCTTGCGGATGATCGCGACCCGCTCCTGCCAGGGGCGATCGGCCCAGTCGTGGAACGCGTCCTTGGCGGCCGCGACGGCGTCGCGGACGTCTTCGCGAGTGCCCGACGCGAACTCGCCGATGAGCGTGCCATCGATCGGCGAATGGGCGGCCTTGTACCCAGAGCCCTCGCGCGCCTCGCCGTTCACGAAGAGCGGATGCTGCTGCCCGAGCCAGGACCGGGCCACCTCGATGCCCTGGTCATAGGCCTTGTGAAGGTCCTCATTGTCGGCCGTCATCGTCGCGTAGGTGATGCGGAACCCTTCCTCTGCCATGGAGTGCCCCCTCTGCGCGGAAAACCGGGCCGTGACCTGGTCGATCTGGTCTCAATCGTAGCCGCCGGAGTAGGTTCCCCCCAAGTCGGTGACCGCGGGGAACTGTCCGATCGATACCGAGATTCGGCGCGCGGCCGGGCGTATCATCGGCCTCCCTTGAGGCTCGTGACCTTCGACCGGCGGGGGCACCGGCGACTGGGAGCGCTCCGGGAAGGGAACGTCGTGGATCTGCCAAGCCTGCTCGGCCACCCCGCGTTCCCGGAGACGATGGAGCGGCTCGTCAGGAGCAACGGGGGAACGGTGCTCGATGCCGCCCGGGCAGCCCTCGAGCGCGACGAGGCAGACGCCTTCGTCGTCGAACGGCCACGCCTGCTCGCGGCGCTCCTGCCGACCGCGCTCCGTTCGACGGACGCCGTCGAGGGCGGACGGCCGGCGTTCGGGCCGGACGAGGAGATCCCGTGGCCGGCCGGGGCGGGCTGGCTCGAGTTCCATCCGAAGATCGCGGCGGTCCTGCGGCGCGGGGTGGACGACGCGATCACGCCCGAGGAGACGCCCTCGGTCGTCTTCGGCTACACGCTCGTGGGTGACTGGCTCGCACGGCGCGCGAACGGCGATCCGATGCCCACCCCGCGCGGCGTCCCGCTCTCGATCGGCCCGTGCGTCGTGACGGCCGACGAGCTCGATCCGCAGACCGCGTTCGTCACGGTCAGGATCGACGGCGAGGAGTGGGTCAAGGGGAACCTGAACGGCACGGCGCTCGGCCTGCTCCGCGACGTCGCCCGGGCGTCGAAGCAGGAGCGGCTGGAACCCGGCGAGACGTTCGCCTCTGGCCCGTTCGAGATCCCGGGGTTCGAGCAGCGCGTGTGGCCCGGCGCGGAAGTGGAGCTCGAGGCCGAGGGGATCGGGATCCTGCGCAACCGGCTCGGCACGCCGCGATCTCGATGAGGCGTTGAACACCCGGCGTCAGTCGGACTGGTGCTCGGCAAGATCCCGGCCCTGCGTGATCTCGTAGAGCCGTCCGTCCGGCGCCCGCAAGTGCACCCAGCCGACGCCGTCCTCGCCCGGCCAGAAGGTCGGACCCGAGACGATCGGAACCCCGGCGGCCCGAAGCTCCTCGGTCGCCGAGGCCAGATCGTCCACCAGGAAACCGGGAACCGGCCCCGTCGTGAAGTGCTCGTTCTGCGACCTCGGGCCGAACACCTCGACCTTGCTCCCGTCTGGGAGCTGGAACACCCACATGTCCAGATCCCTATGGACCAACCGCAGACCCAGGACGGTCTGGAGGAGGTCCGCCATCTCCTCCGCATTGCCGGTCCGCGTACCCAGCCATCCGATCTTGAGCAGCTCCATCGGCGGACACCTCCGTCGACCCCGAACGGGAAGGTCGGAACTACTTCTTGGTGCTCTTGCGTTCGGCCCCGCGCTCGGCGGCCTGGCGCTTGTCCGCCGCCTTCTTCTTGCGTTCGCGATCGTGCGCCCAGCGCACCCTCGCTCGATCTCCTCGGCCCATCGTCCTTCTCCCCTCAATCCTCGTCCTCGTCGCCACCCTGCGCGAGCTCGGCGCTTCGATGCCGGGCGGCGTCGATCGCGTTCAGGAAGGCAGCGCGGACGCCAGCCTCCTCGAGGTGGCGGATCGCGGCGATGGTCGTCCCCCCCGGCGAGGTCACCATCTCACGAAGCTCGACCGGGTGCTTCCCCGTGTCGCGGAGCATCTTCGCGGACCCCAGCATCGTCTGGATGATGAGCTCGGTCGCGACGTCCCTCGACAGGCCGAGCAGGATGCAGGCCTCGATCATCGCCTCGGCGAGCAGGAAGAAATATGCGGGGCCGCTGCCGCTGGTCGCCGTGATGGCGTCGAGGTGGACCTCCTTCAGCCGGATCACCCTGCCGACGTACCCGAGGAGCTCCTCGGCCACCTCGAGGTGCCGGTCCTCGGCATTCGAGCCCGCGGCGACCACCGACATGGCCTCGTCGACGAGGACGGCCACGTTCGACATCACGCGGACGACCCGGACGCCATCGGGCAGGTGCTTCTCGACGAACGAGGTCCTGATCCCGGCAGCGAAGCTGACGACCAGATGCTCGTTGGTCACGTGCTCGCGGATCTGGGACAACAGGACGTCCATGTCCTGCGGCTTCACCATGAGGACCAGGACGTCGGCCCAAGCGACCGCGTCCGGGTTCGAGAGCGTCGACCCGATCCCGTAGGTCGCCGCGAGCTCCCGCGAGCGCTCTTCGCGGCGGCTCGTGACCATGATCTCGTCCGCGCTTCGGCCGCCCGAGCGGATCAGCCCGGACACGAGGGCCTCGCCCATCCGGCCCCCGCCGAGGAAGGCCACCTTGCGATCGGGGGTCGCGCTCATCCGTCGGCTCCCCGGGGGCGGGCGGGCTCCATCGTCACCGGCCGGACGGCCGTGATCGGGCCGGGGTCCGCGAGCCGGCTCGGTGCCGGTGAGATGCCCGACCGCAGCAGCTCGAGGAACTCGCGGATCCGCTCGTCGCGCCGCTCGGGGACGTGGGGCTTGCGGTGGACCAGCCCGGGGTCCAGCTCCTCGCTGCCGAGGGCGTCCTGGAACCGTTCGGCGACCCAGTCCAGCATCGAGGTGATCATCTCCACGTCGATGTCGTCCCGGATCTCACCGCGACGAACCCCGAACTCGACGAACTCGAGCGTCCCGTAGGGATCCTCGCTCCGCATGAGCCGATCGATGGGGCGCCGGAGCCCGAGTCCCGTGTCGTACCGCCCGATCATCGCGACGCGGTTGGCAACCCATTGCTCGGTGAGGAACTCCTCGGTGCTGCGGAGCCAGTAATCCAGGACCGACCAGAACCCGGCATCCACGACCTCGGCGGGGGCATCGAGCCAGGCCGGGAGCTGCCCGACCGCCTCCCGATACACCGCGAGGAACAGCCCCTCCTTGTTCCCGAAGTGCAAGAAGACCGTCCCCTTGGCCACCCCAACCTCGGCGGCGATGTCCTCGACGCGCGCACCGCGGTAGCCGTGTTCGGCGAACTGCCGCATCGCCACGGCAACGATCTGCCCCCGGCGCGCGTTGTTCTCGTTTCCTTCTCGGGCGGACATGACCTGGGAACGGTAGCCGCGCACCGCCGGGCGAACAAGGCCCGCGTCCTGGGGATCCGCGGCGGCCGCCTCGGATCGGGCCCCAGAGCGGAAGGGGGAAAGGAAGAACCCGAGGGACCTCCGGCTCGCCGGAAGCCGAAGCCTCCAGCCACCGTTGGCCCCTCGGGCTCAAGTGCTCCGAGCAACCTCTCGCAGCCGTCTTGGTTTCCTGGCCGTAGCACCCTTTCGTTGGGCTTTGGGGCCTCCCGAGCCTCCCCACCCG
>DASUMC010000172.1:0-2125 GCA_036277855.1 Actinomycetota bacterium | reverse complement strand
CGTTCGGTCGTCGTCCCGGACGTCAGGTCGATCCGGAGAGTGCCGTCCGCACGTCGAAGAAGAAGAACTGGGCCGCCATGCGTGAGCCGTTGGAAGAATTCCTCGATGGGTTCGCTCACCATCCCCTCCGGGCACGCAGGGCGGACGTGCCTATCGAAGCGTCCTCGGCGGGTCGGTCCATCACCCCGACGGCATGAAATGTGCGTGCGTTCCGCCCCTCTCCGGGGCCCTCGTTCATCCCGTTCGGGCGATGCCGCGCACGTTCGCGCGGGATTCGATATGGCTGCCAGCTAGGCTCGCGCGCTGCGGTCGGGTCCTCCGATGGATCGGACGCTCGAGCGACCCGGGAGGGGGAGTCAACGATGCCCGATCGGCCTCGGATCGTCGTGTTGGGAGGCGGGTTCGGCGGGGTCGGCGCGATCAAGAGGCTCGGTGATGCCGACGCCGACGTCCTGCTCGTGGACAAGCACGACTACCACACGTTCCAACCGCTCCTGTATCAGGTCGCGACCGACCTCCTCGAGCCGCCCACGGTCGGCCACCCGCTCCGCGACCTGTTCCACGATCAGGGGAACGTCAAGGTGAAGCAGGCGACGGTCACGGGCATCGATCTGGACGAGCGCCGGGTGTCGTTCGCCGAGATGAAGCCCGTCTCCTACGACTACCTCGTGCTCGGGCTCGGGGCGACCGTCAACTTCTTCGGGGTCGCCGGCGCCCCCAAGTACGCCTTCCCGATGTACACGCTGCCCGACGCCGTGCGACTGAAGGAGCACGTGCTCGAGCGCTGGACGGCGGCGGATCGCGACCCGGACCTGATCGACGACGGGGCGCTCAACGTCGTCATCGTCGGCGCCGGGCCAACCGGCGTGGAGAGCGCCGGCGCGCTCGCCGAGCTGTACCGGCAGAACCTCGCGAAGGACTACCCCGACATCTCCCAGGATCAGGCACGGATCGTCATCGTCGAGGCCGGGGACGCCGTCCTGTCGATGTTCAAGAAGGGGTTGCAGACGTACGCCGCGAAGGCGCTCGAGAAGCGCACCGTCGAGATCATGCTCGGGGAGGTCGTCGAGAGCATCGAGCCGACGCGCGTGCGGCTGAAGTCCGGAACCGTGCTGAACACCCACACGCTCATCTGGGGAGCGGGCCTGCAGGCCAACCCGCTCGTGTCCGGCCTCGGGCTCGAGCTGCAGCACGGGAACCGCATCGCCGTCGGACCCGACCTCACGGTCCCCGGCCACCCGGAGGTGTACGGCGTGGGCGACATCGCGTGGATCACCGACACCAAGACCAAGAGCGTGCTCCCGCAGCTCGGCTCGGTCGCGTTGCAGGCCGGCGAGCACGCCGGCGAGACCATCTCGCGGACCCTGAAGAAGAAGAAGGCCGAGCCGTTCGAGTACAAGGACAAGGGGACGATGGCGACGATCGGTCGCAAGGCGGCCGTGGTGCAGTTCCGCCGGGGCAGGTCGCTCACCGGGACCACGGCGTGGCTCGCGTGGGGCACGGTCCACCTGGCGCTCCTGTCGACCGGCGAGGACCGGGCGAAGGCCGTGGTCGACTGGACCTGGGCGGGCTTCACGCACGAGCGTTCGGGCCGGATCCAGGTGGATGCGTCGGAGCGCTAGCACGGGCGCGGTCGAGCGCCGCCTCCGGAGGGACCAACCACACGCACGGCGGACGATGGGGGCCGCGATCGGACTCTCCCTCGCGGCCTCCGTCTGTTGGATCGCGTTCGCACTGATCCTGTCCGTCGTGATCGCGCGCGTCTTCGTCGACGGGGGGGCGCTCGGCTCGGTCGACGTCCTGCTGCTCGGGATGCTCGGGCTCGCGATCGTCCGCGGCGTTCTGCTGTGGGGCGGCGAGGTCATCGCCCAGCGCGCGGCGGGCCAACTCCAGACCGACCTGCGTGCACGGTTGGCGGCCGCGCTCGTCGCCCTGGGCCCCACCGCGGTCCGGGGCGAGCGGATCGGCGAGCTCGTCTACACGGCGGGGGAGGGGATCGAGAGCCTCGATCCGTACGTCACGCGCTACGTCCCTGCGCGCGCCCTCGCCGTACTCGTCCCGGCCCTGGTGGCCATCGTCGTCGCCGCGCTCGACCCCTGGTCGGTGGTGATCCTGTTGATCGCCG
>DASUMC010000171.1:0-10087 GCA_036277855.1 Actinomycetota bacterium | reverse complement strand
CGGTCGACGGCCACCAGGTCGCCGAACCACTGGTGCGCCAGCTCGTGCACGATGACCGACTCGCCGTTCGGGAAGAAGGCGCGTGCGTAGACGGGCCTCGTCTGCGTCTCGAGCGCGAAGCCGAGCCGGCCGGTGTCGGGGAAGATCCCGCCGGCCGACTCGAACGGATACGGGCCGAACCGGCTCTCGAGGAAGTCGAGGATCTCGGGTTCGCGCCGGACGGAGGCTCGCACGCGCGGCAGGACGTCGGGGTCGATCGCGTCGATCACGGGCACGCCGCTCGACGTCGTGCGGAACCGCATCCTCCATTCGCCCACGTCGAACGTCGCGAGATAGCTGGCCATCGGGTCGTGCGCCTGCCAGACGTGGGTCGTCCAGTCGCCCCGGGTGTCCATCGACTCGCGCACACCGTTGGCGACCACCCGGAACCCGGCCGGCACGGTGATCCGGAAGGTGTACGAGGCGCGGTCGCTGGGATGGTCGTTGACCGGGAACCACGCGGTCGCCGCCTCGGGTTCCCCCGCGATGACCACCCCGTCGCGAGTCCGGATGAACCCGGACACGGCGCCCAGGCTCGGGATGACGAACCCCTTCGGGAACCCGTCGTACCTCACCAGGACGGACAGGTCCGCGCCGGAGGCGAGCGGAACGGCGGGCGTGATCATCAGTTCGTGATGGGTCCGCGACCACGTCGCCGGGTCGCCGTTCACGGTGATCGCGTGCACGGACAGGCCCACCAGATCCAGGCTGAAGCAACTCAGGCTCTGCGTGGTCAGGGCCGTGATCGTCGCCGCCCCGCGGAGGTGGTTCGTGCGGGGCGCGTATCGGATCGCGAGATCGTAGTGCTGCACGTCGTAGCCGCCGTTGCCGAACCGGGGGAAATACCGATCGCCGACGCCCAGCGTGCCCGCGGACGCGTCGGGACCGCACGTGGCGACCCCGGACGGAGCGCTCCCGGCGCCCGGCGCGACGAGCACCGCCGATGCCACGATCGCGAGGGCGGCCAGGGTGCGTTCGGCGCGCATCGCCGCGCTACACCCCGGCCGGCCGGCCGCGGCGGGCCGCCTTGGCGCGTTCCTGCTGTGGGAGCGTGACCTTGCGCAGGCGGACGTGGTTCGGCGTCACCTCGACGCACTCGTCCTCGCGGATGAACTCGAGCGCCTGCTCGAGCACGAGCGTCCGCTTGGGGATCAGGCGCGTGAACTCCTCCGAGTTCGCCTGGCGCATGTTGGTGAGCTTCTTCTCCTTCGTCGGGTTGACGTCGATGTCCTCGGCGCGGGCGTTCTCCCCGACCACCATGCCCTCGTACGTGTCCTCGCCCGGCCCGATGAACATCGACCCGCGCTCCTGCAGCGTGAGCAACGTGAACGTCGTGCTCACGCCCTCGCGATCGGCGACCAGCGCGCCCGTCGGGCGCGTCCGGAGCTCCCCGTGCCACGGCTCGTAGCCCTCGAACACGTGGTGGAGCTGGCCGGTGCCGCGCGTCTCGGTCAGGAACTCGGTGCGGAACCCGATCAGACCGCGGGCGGGCACCAGGTGTTCCATCCGGATCCATCCGGTGCCGTGGTTCACCATGTTCTCCAGGCGCCCCTTGCGGAGCGCGAGCAGCTGCGTGATCACACCCAGGTACTCCTCGGGGGCGTCGATCGCCACGCGCTCCACGGGTTCGTGCAGCGCGCCGCCGATCTCGCGGGTGACCACCTGGGGCTTGCCGACGGTGAGCTCGAACCCCTCGCGGCGCATCACCTCGACCAGGACCGCGAGCTGCAGCTCGCCGCGTCCCTGGACCTCCCATCGATCGGGCCCGTCGCCGTCGAGGACGCGGATCGACACGTTGCCGACGACCTCCTGATCCAGCCGAGCCTTCACCTGCGGGGCGGTCAGCTTGCTGCCGTCCCTGCCCGCGAGCGGCGAGGTGTTGATGCCGATCGTCATCGACAGCGAGGGCTCGTCGACGCGGGTGACCGGCAGCGGCCGCGGGTCGTCGGGATCGGCCAACGTCTCGCCGATCGTGATCTCGTCGATGCCGGCCACCGCGACGATCTCGCCGGGTCCGGCCTCGTCCGCCTCGACCCGGTCGAGCGCCTCGGTGACGTAGAGCTCGGCGACCTTGGCGGGCTCGATCGTCCCGTCGGCGCGGCACCACGCGACCTCCTGCCCGCGGCGGATCGTGCCGTTTCGGACGCGGCAGAGCGCGAGCCGGCCGACGTACGGCGACGCGTCCAGGTTCGTGACGAGCGCCTGGAGCGGATGGCCCTCTTCGAACGACGGCGCCGGGATGTGCTCGCGCAGCGCGTCGAACAACGGCTCGAGATCCTCGGGGAGCGCCGAGGGGATCGGGCCGCATCGACCCTCGCGCGCGTCCGCGTACAGGATCGGGAACTCGATCTGATGCTCGTCGGCGTCAAGGTCCAGGAACAGCTGGTAGACCTCGTCCACGACCTCCATCGTTCGGGCGTCCGGCCGGTCGACCTTGTTGACGACCAGGACCACCGGCAGCCGTGCCTCCAGCGACTTGCGGAGCACGAACCGCGTCTGGGGCAGCGGTCCCTCGGACGCGTCGACCAACAGCAGGACACCGTCCACCATCGTGAGCCCCCGCTCGACCTCGCCGCCGAAGTCCGCGTGCCCCGGCGTGTCGACGATGTTGATCTTCAGCTCGCCGTGCCGGACGGCGGTGTTCTTCGCCAGGATCGTGATGCCCTTCTCGCGCTCCAGGTCGGTCGAGTCCAACACGCGTTCGGCCACGTCCTGGTTCGCGCGGAACGCGCCGGACTGCCAGAGCATCGCGTCGACCAGGGTGGTCTTGCCATGGTCCACGTGGGCCACGATGGCCACGTTGCGGATGTCGGAGCGGGTCGGCATGGACACCATGGTAGGGGGCGGAGGCGCGGGCCAGCGTCCCGGCGCCCGAACGCGAATGCCGGTAGGGTCGAGGTCGTGCTCGCACCGACGGCGTACGAGGCCCGTCTGGCCGATCTGCTCTGGCGCGTGTCCTCGGGCGAGGTGTCCCCCGGCGACGCGGCGCGGGAGCTGCGGGACCTGCCGTTCAGCGACCTGGGGTTCGCCAAGGTCGACCACCACCGCGAGCTCCGCCAGGGCGCCTGCGAGATCGTCTACGCCGAGGGCAAGACGCCCGAGGAGGTCCGCGCGATCGTCGAGCGGCTCCTCGCCGGCAACGAGGGCCCGATCCTCGTGTCTCGCACCTCGCTCGAGCACGTCGATGCGGTGCGAGAGGCCGCGGCCGGCACGGCGGTCGAGATCGTCGAACGCCCGAGGGCTCGGTGTGTCGCGCTCCGCCGGAGCACGCCGCACGCCGCGGGCGCCGTGCTCATCGTGACCGCCGGGACCTCCGATCTCGGGGTCGCGGAGGAGGCCGAGCTCACCGCGTCGTTGCTCGGTGCGCAGACCGAGATCGTCGCGGACGTCGGCGTCGCGGGTCTGCATCGCCTCGCCGCCGCGCAACCGGCGCTCGCCACCGCCGACGCGGTCGTGGTGGTCGCGGGGATGGAGGGGGCGCTCGCGAGCGTCGTCGGCGGCATCGCGGCGTGCCCGGTGATCGCGTGTCCGACCAGCGTCGGCTACGGCGCCTCGCTCGGCGGCCTGGCCGCGCTCCTGTCGATGCTGTCCTCGTGCGCGCCCGGCGTCGCCTGCGTGAACGTCGACGACGGGGTGGGCGCCGGCACGATCGCCGCGATGATCGCCCGGCAGTCGACGCCGCGATGAGCATCCTCTACGTCGACGTCGTCGGCGGCGCCGCGGGCGACATGCTCCTGGCCGCCCTGCTCGACGCCGGCGCATCGCGCGACGAGGTCTCCGACGCGGTGTCCGCGGTCCTGGGCCGCCGGGTCCGCTGCGCGACCGAGGAGGTCCGCCGGCGGGGTCTGCGGGCGCTCGCGCTCTCGGGTCCCGGCGACCTGTCGTCCGGACGGCGCCGTCCGCGGGAGCTGCTCGACGCGGTCGAACGCGCGGCGCTCGAGGACGGTGTTCGGGCTCGGGCCACCGCCGTCCTGCGGCGGCTGTTCGACGCCGAGGCCAAGGTCCACGGGCGCGAGATCGCCGACCTCGAGCTCGAGGAGCTCGGCGAGGACGACACGTTGTTGGACGTCGTCGGCGTGGCGGCGGCGGCGGTCTCGCTCGGCGTCGAACGTGTCGACGTCTCGGCGATCCCGATGCCGCCACCCTCGAACGACGGATCGCACGGGTCGCCCGCGCCGGTGACGCTCGAGCTGCTGTCGGGGTTCGTCCTGCGGCCCTCGGTCGCCGGGGCGGAGCTTCCCGAGACGGTCACGCCGACCGCGGCCGCGATCCTGTCCGTTCTCGGCCGGCCCGTCCCCGAGCTGCCGGAGCTCGTGCTCGAGCGCGTGGGGGTGGGCGCGGGCCGGCGCGATCCGGGCTCGGTCGCCAACGTGGTCCGGGTGCTGCTCGGCAGGACGTCGCCGTCCGCGGACGGCGCCCGCCGGCTGCTCCTGCTCGAGGCCAACGTCGACGACCTGGAGCCCGAGCTCGTGCCGGACGCGATCGACGCGCTCCTGGCGGCCGGCGCGCTCGACGCGTGGATGGCCCCGATCGTGATGAAGTTGGGGCGGCCCGCCGTCGCGATCTCGGCCCTGTGCGAACGCGACACGCTGGACGAGGTGCGGCGGGCGTTCTTCGAGGAGACGACGACGCTCGGGGTACGCGTGCACGAGGTCTCGCGGCCCGAGCTCGATCGCAGGATCGTCGAGATCGATCTGGCCGAGGGCGGTCCGCGGATCCGGGTGAAGCTCGGGGTCCTCGACGGAAAGACGCTGAACGCGAAGCCCGAGCACGCCGACGTCGTCGAGGCCGCTCGCAAGCTCGGCCGGCCGGTGCGCTCGGTGCACGCGCGGGCCTCGGCGCTCGCGTACCGGCTGCTCGAGGAGGATCGATGAGCGCGGTCGCCGAACGCGCCCTGGTCGCCGTGATCCGTGATCTGGAGGATGGGATCCGCGGGTACGGCGATCGAGCCCTCGTGGCCTTCTCCGGCGGAGTCGACTCGTCGGTGGTTCTGGCGCTCGCCGCGCGCGCGCTCGGCCTCGGCCGGGTCGAGGCGGTGACCGCGATCTCGCCGAGCTATCCGGCCGGCGAGCTGGAGGTGGCGGCCCGGACCGCGTCCGATCTCGGGGTCGCGCACCGGTCGGTGCACACCCACGAGGTCGAGCGCGAGGCCTACGCGCGCAACGACGAGCTCCGGTGCTACCACTGCAAGGCGGAGCTGTACGGCGTCCTCGAACGGATGGTCCGAACCGCGATCCCCGAGACGGCGGTGCTGGCCGGGGCGAACGCCGACGATCTCGAAGAGTTCCGGCCGGGGATCTGGGCGGGGGAGCGGGCCGGGATCCGCAACCCGCTGCTCGAGTCATCGGTTGGCAAGGCGACGGTGCGCTCGATCGCCCGGACGCTCGGCCTCCGCGTGTCGGACAAACCGACGCTCGCGTGCCTGTCCTCGCGGGTCGAGCTCGGGATCCGCATCTCGCCCGAGCTGCTGGCTCGGATCGACGAGGCCGAGGCGATCGTCCGCGCGCTCGGGTTCGAGGTGATCCGCGTGCGACACCGCGGCGCGTCCGCGACGGTCGAGGTGCCGGCCGGCGAGGTCGATCGGCTCCTCGCCCACCCCGAGCGGGACGCCGCGCTCCGCGCGGTCGCGGAGCTCGGCTGGGCCGAGGTCGCGGTCGATCCGAACGGCTATCGGCCTGGCGGCGCCACGCCTCCGCCTCGATGAGTTCGCGATACCGGATCGGTCTCACGGGAGATGACTGCGAACGAACGGCCGTCCGCGCCCGGGGCCCGGGCGTCGTCGGCGATCCAACCGGTCGCGCGAAGGTGGCGCCCCGGGCCGGGAGGAACCGTCCTGGTCATGAGCGGCCCGGTCGCGCGCGACGCCATCCCCGCGATGTGCGAACGCGCGCGGAGGCTCCTCCAGGGCTGTGACGCCGGGCCGGTCGCGTGCGACGTGGGAGCGATCGCGGAACCGGACGCGACCACGATCGACGCGCTCGCTCGGCTCCAGCTGACCGCCCGGCGGCTCGGGCGCAGGGTCGAGCTCCGGAGTGCGTGCGAGGAGCTGGAGGACCTGTTGGCGCTGACGGGGCTGCTCGGGGTCCTGACCGTCGGCGGCCCGGTGGTCGCGTCAGCCGTCGAGGCGTGGGGGGAGCCCGAACTGCGGGAACAGGCGCTCCGTGTCGAGGAAGAAGCTGATCCCGGTGATCCGACCGTCGGCGACCTCCAGGACCTGCAGTGACCACGGCTCGAGCCCTCCCTCCGGGCTCGGCTTGTACTGCCCGAACGCCGGCATGCCGTTCGCCTGGAGCGCGATGAGCCTCGAACCCCGGCAGCCGATACCCGGGCCGAGGCACCACGTCCGGATGTCGTCGTGCGTCTGCAGCCACATCTCGTACGGCGGCATCGACCAGGTGGCGTCCTCGCGCAGGAGCGAGGTGAGCGACTCCATGTCGTATCGCTCGAACGCATCGACGTAGCGGTCGAGCAGCTCGCGCTGCTCGTCGTCGGTGGGGAGCAGGGTCTCGGCGTCCTCGATCTCCAGGGACTCGAGCGTCGCGCGCGCACGTTGCAGGGCGCTGTTCACCGACGCGACCGAGGTGTCGAGGAGCTCGGCCACCTCGGATGCCTTCCAGCGCAGGACCTCTCGGAGGATCAGCACCGCCCGCTGGCGCGGCGGGAGGTGCTGCAGCGCGGCCACGAACGCGAGCCGGACCGACTCGCGCGCCTCGAGCACCTCGGAGGGATCGCCGCTCTGGGGCACCACACGATCGTCGGGCACGGGCAGGACCCACACGTTCTCGGGCAGCGGCTCCGGCAGCGGGGCGTCCGCGGATCTCGCCGGCGCGAGCTCCATCGGGCGCGCGCGGCGCTCCCTCCCGCCCAGCATGTCCAGACACACGTTGGTCACGATGCTGTACAGCCACGAGCGCAGCGACGATCGCCCCTCGAACTGCTCGAAGCTCTTCCACGCCCGCAGGAACGCTTCCTGCACGGCGTCCTCCGCCTCGAACCCGGACCCCAGCATCCGGTAGGCGTACGCGGTGAGCTCGGTCCGGTGCTGCTCCAGCCGGAGCTCGAGCTCACCCGACCCCGGATGCGCGGCCTGGTCCCTCGCCGTCAGCTCAGCCAACCCGCTCGTTCCTCCTCCCTCGAACCCATCCAACACCGTACGACCCCAACACGTTCCGGACTCGACGGTGACGAACGACACACCGCGTGCCGGGTAGACGGCGCACCGTCGATCAGGGTCTGACCACCAAGGTCCCCTTCATGCCCATCGACTCGTGGAAACGGCAGACGAACGGATAGGTCCCGGGGGGCAGGTCGATCGTCACCTTGGCGGTCTTGCCCGGCATGGTCTCGATGTCGATGCCCTGGCCGGTCACCGTGAAGGTGTGCGCGGTGTCGCTGACGTTCACGAGCGTGATCGTCTGGCCCTGGGTCACCTTCACGGTCGACGGCGAGAAGGTGAAGCCGTTGTCCGGCCCCTCCAGGACCGTGGTCGCCATCATGCCACCTCCCCCACCGGCCCCGTAGCCGCTTCCCCCGCTGCCGCCGCTCGCCCCGCTCGAGCTGGTGCCGGTGCCGGTACCGCTCCCGCTGCCGGAGCTGCTTCCGCCGCCCTCGCTCGCGGTCGCGGCCTTCCCGCACGCGGCGCCGACCAACGCGAGCACGACGAACCCCAGCAGCAGTCCTCGGCGTGTCCGAAGCAGATGCATCTCGTGACCTCCTCGTGATCCGAGTGCGATCGCGTTACGTGGACATCCCTGCGTGCGCATCCCGTCCGACGGAATGGACGCGAGGAGAGGGTCACCGGTGAGCTGCTCCTCGAGTGATTCGAGCGGGCGCGGTCCGAAGTTCAGCTACGCTCCCGGCCGGATCTGGCGATCGTGTGTCGACAGGCGGGGAGGCGGGATGAAGGCGTTCGGACTGGCGGACGAGGGAGCTCCGGCGGCGGTGATCGAGGTCCCGACCCCCGACCCGGGGCCGGGCGAGGTTCGGGTCAAGGTGCTCGCGTCCTCGG
Source organism: Actinomycetota bacterium (assembly GCA_036277855.1). GTDB lineage: Bacteria > Actinomycetota > UBA4738 > UBA4738 > HRBIN12 > DASSJM01. Next base: position 2,040 of record DASUMC010000171.1, on the reverse strand, counting down.
TGAACGGGTTCGACGTGTTCGTTGCCAACGGGATGGCCAGAGGCATGATGGAGCACCGGTACCCGGTCGTGATCGGCAAGGACATCGCGGGCGAGATCGACGCGCTCGGTGAGGGCGCGACCGGGTTCGACGTCGGCGACGAGGTCACCGGCATCGTCCCGACCGAGCACCATCTGTGGCGTGGCGCGTACGCGGAGTTCGTAGCCGTTCCCCTGGACGGCTTCGTCGTGCACAAGCCGGGGAACCTCGACTTCGAGCGGGCGGCGTGCGTCGGGCTCGCGGCCATCACGGCGTTCCACTGCGTGGCCACGATCGAGCCATCGGAGGGCATGGTCGTGCTGGTCGTGGGCGCGACGGGCGGCGTCGGGGCCTACTCGGTGCAGCTCGCCGCGGCCCGCGGCGCCAGGGTCGTCGCGTCGGCCCTGCATCAGGATGAGGGCTGGATCCGCGGGCTCGGCGCGAGCGAGATCGTGGACTACTCGGGCGATGTCGTGGCGACGATGCGCGAGCGATATCCCGAGGGCGTCGACGGCCTGGTCGTCGCGGTGCACCTGGGTGACGGGTTCGACGCGCTGACCGAGCTCGTGAAGGACGGCGGGAGGATCGCCTCCACGGTGGGCGGCGCCGACGTCGAGGCGCTCGCCCAACGCGGGGTGTCCGCGGCGAACGTGATCGGCCACGCCGACCCCGAGGCGTTCGGCCGCATCGTGCAGATGGCGGGGGACGGGACGCTCAGCGTCCCGATCACGCGGACGTTCACGTTCGACGAGCTGCCGCAGGCGCTCCGGCTCGTCGGCGAGGAGCGCTCGCGCGGAAAGTTCGCGATCACGATCTGACGCGGCGTCGCGATCGCTCCCCGCCTAGGACGAACCGTCGCACCCGTCCGTCCGGTACAGCACCGCCATGTCGCCTCGGAGCATCGAGACCTGGTCCCCCGACGGGCTCCGCCACTGCAGACGGATGAAGTTGGCGTGCGGGCTCGCGACGTCGTCGCGCTCGACCCACTGGTACGAGAACGAGGTCGGACCGCTCGCCCCCGGTTCGAAGCGCGTCGCGCCGGGGTTGCTGACGAACGTCTGATCGCCCACGTTCGTGCTGAGGATTCGGAACCGCGCGGGGGCGCCCGAGACCAGCGCGCTGACGTTGACGGTGATCGGGAAGATAGCGGTCGGGTCGGCCTCCAGCCCCGGTACCGCCTCCCACGTCGTCGAGGATGTAGAGACGGTCGAAGACCGCCAGACCGTATCGATGCAGTCGACCGGCGTGCGTCCCGTCGCCGTCCCCGCGATGACGACCCGTGCCCCGACGACCAGCAGGCCGAACGCCAGCATCGCCACGAGCAGGTTCCTGCGCATCGAGGCCTCCTTCCACGCGCGGAGCCAGCCCCCCGCGCCTCGGACGGTCGAGGGTACGGGGACCTCTTCGGAAAGGGTGGCCTTGGTCGCCCTACGCGGCCTGGGCGGCTCGCTCCAAACCGGCGATGTCGAGCTTGCGCATCTCGAGCATCGCGCGCATCACGCGCTGGGTGCGTTCGGGATCGGGGTCGGCCAGCAGGTCTCCGAGGGCCGTGGGGACGATCTGCCACGACACGCCGAACCTGTCCTCCAGCCAGCCGCACTCGCCCTGCGTGCCACCCTGCGACAGGGTCTCCCACAGGCCGTCGACCTCGTCCTGCGTCTCGCAGTTCACGATGAACGAGATCGCGGGCGTGAAGCTGAACTCCGGACCGCCGTTCAGCGCGACGAACTCCTGCCCCTCGAGCAGGAAGTCCACGGTCATCACGGTGCCCGCGGGTCCGGGCCCGGCCTCGCCGTATCGGGAGATGCCCAGGATCTTGGACTCGCCGCCGTCGCCGGTGGTGGCCCGCCGGGCGGAGAACACCGTGACGTAGAAGTCCGCGGCCTCCTCGGCCTGGTCGTCGAACCACAGGCACGGCCCGATCTTGGATGCGTGCTCGACCCTCATGGCTCCCTCCTCCTTCTCCCCAGCCCGTACGGGCGGAAGGTCGTCCGAACGCGAGCCGAGTTCGGCCCTCGAACA
>DASUMC010000170.1:0-3157 GCA_036277855.1 Actinomycetota bacterium | reverse complement strand
GCACATCAGCGTGTTCGGCGGCCCGACCGGCCTCGGCCATCACATCTTCGTCGACGGCCTCGATCAGGCGAAGACCGAGGCCGCGTGGGAAGACTGGCTGACGAAGGTCTTCCCTTCCTAGGAACAGGAGGTCTGGGATGGAAATCGTCACCTCGAAGGACGGCACGACCCTCGCGTTCGACCGGCTCGGCCAGGGACCGCCCGTGGTGCTGGTGTGCGGGGGCTCGGTCGACCGGATGGCCGACGCGGCCATCGCGCAGGAACTGTCATCCGACTTCACCGTCCTGAACTACGACCGCCGCGGCCGTGGTGACAGCGGGGACACGCCTCCGTACGCGATCGAGCGAGAGGTCGAGGACATCGAGGCGGTGATCGACGCGGCGGGCGGATCGGCCCACCTCTGGGGGTCCTCGTCCGGGGCGGTGCTCGCGATGATCGGCGCGGCGAGCGGGGCCCAGGTCGACAAGCTGGCGCTCTGGGAGCCCCCGTTCATCCTGGACGAGAACGCCCGCCCGCCTTCCGACCAGGTCGAGCAGTACGAGCGGATGATCGCGGAGGGGCGTCGAGGCGACGCAGCCGAGTACTTCATGACGAAGGTCGTGGGGATGCCCCCGGAGTTCGTCGCCGACGCACGGACGCAGCCGTGGTGGGCCGGGCAGGAAGCGGTCGCCCACACGCTCGCCTACGACGCCCGCATCATGGGCGACTACTCGATCCCGACCGAGACGGCGGCGTCGGTCAAGGTCCCCACCCTCGTGCTCGCCGGCGGGGCCGACATGCCGTTCATGCGCGAGACCGCACGGGCGCTGGCCGACGCGATCCCCGACGGGCAGGTCCGGTTCCTCGAGGGTCAGGGGCACAACGTCGACCCCACGGTCCTCGCCCCGGCGCTGAAGGAGTTCTTCGCCTCGTAGTGCGTTGATCGCTGAGCACGGCCGTCAGCCCGTGACGGCGTACAGGCGCCAGCTGCCGGGGACGCCCTTCAGCTCGTGCTCCCCGCGGTCGTCGAATCCGGTACCGGACCCCACCACGAGGTCCTTGACGGTCTGCGACACGAGCACTTCGGAAGGACCTGCCGCGGCGCCCACGCGGGCTCCGATGTTCACGGCGATCCCGCCGACCTTGCCGTCGATCGTCTCGCACTCCCCCGTGTGGAGGCCGGCGCGGACCTCGATCCCGAGGGCACGGACGGAGTCCACGATCGCCCGGGCGCACCGGATCGCTCGAGCGGGCCCATCGAACGTGGCGAAGAAGCCGTCGCCGGCCGTGTCGACCTCGACGCCTCGATAGCGTTCGAGCAGCGCACGGACGTGCGCGTGGTGTCGCTCGAGCAGATCCCTCCAGGCCCTGTCGCCGATCTCCGCCGCCCTGTCCGTCGAACCGACGATGTCGGTGAACAGCACCGTGGCGAGGACCCGCTCCATCTCCGAACGCTCGCGGTCCACCTCTGCCGCGAACGCGTCGATCGCCTCGTGCAGGGGCGGCTGGTCCGAAAGACAGAGCGGCGAGTCGCGTCCGGGAAGCTCGGTCAGGCGAGCGCCGGGGATCCGTTCGGCGATGAAACGGGCGGACGGAACCCACGAAGGATCGACGACGGCCGGACGTGTCAACAAGAGGACCGGGACGTGGATCGAGGGGAGGATCGAGCGGATGTCCATATGCTGGTACCGCTTCGTTGCCGCGACCACCGCGCCGGGCGCCTGGGACAGCAGGCAGTAGCGGTAGTACCAGTCGGTGAACTCGGGATCGTCGACCATCGTCGGCGATCCTTCCCGGAGGATCTCGAGCACCCCCTCCCGCGTTCCCCAGCCAGCGCGAAACTCCGCCTGCTGCTCGTCGAACCTCTCGGCTGTCCACTCCCACGGGGTCTCCTCGGACCATTCCCAATTCGCCGAGGCCTCGTACAGGATCAGCCCGTTCGTCCGATCGGGGTAGGTTGCGGCGAACATGCATCCGACGAAGCACATCTCGTTCGTCGTGAACACGAGCGCTCGCTCGGAGCCGACCTCGTCCAGCACAACCCCCAGGTCGTCCATCATCGTCTCGAGCGGCGGGACGTCGCGCGGCGTTCCGCGTTCGGAGCAGCCCAGCCCCCGGGGATCCATGACGATGAGGCGGCGCCCCCGAGCCAGGCGGCGTAGGAAGCGCATCATCGTCGGGTGTTCCCAGTTCAGCTCGACGTTCGAGATCCAACCCGCCACATAGAGCAGGTCGAGTGAGCCCTCCCCGAGGGTCTGGTACGCGAGCGCCGTGTCCCCGTTCCACGCGAAGCGCGTCGTTGGCCGCTCCATGCGGGGCATCCTCGTCCGAGTGCCGATCGCCTCGCAACCAGACGTCCGCCGCGGCCACCCGGAGTGAGTCGGGATAACCCGACGACGAACACGCCGGGTGGCAGGATTGGGCGGGCGCTGAGCGGGTCCTACGCTGCCAGCATGGATACCTCGATGACCCTCCCACCCGCTCCTGCACAGGTCCGGACGCCGAACCCGCTGGTCCGCGCGCTGCGGGCGCCGTTCGAGCTGCGGACCTGGAAGGAGACGATCCACCTCCTCCTCAACATGCCGGTCGGCATCGCGACGTTCACGATCGTCGTGACCGGCTTCTCCTTGGGCTTCGGCCTGCTGATCACGCTGGTCGGCATCCCGATCCTGATCGCTATGCTCTACGTCTCGCGCGGCATGGGCTGGTTCGAGCGAGCGCGCGCGAAGCTGCTGCTCGACCTCGACGTCCCCCGCCCCTACCGACCCGACCCGACCAGCGATCGTTGGTGGCGCGTGCCTCTGTCGCGGCTGACCGACCCCGCGACCTGGACCGAGATCGTGTACCACCTCCTGCTGCTGCCGATCGGCGCCCTCACGTTCACGGTGGCCTTCACCCTGTGGGTGCTCGGGGCCTCGCTGCTGTTCCTCCCCTTGTACGCGTGGGCTCTGCCGGAGCCCGTGCACGCGTTCGACTCCTGGGTCAAGGTGACCCTCGATGCCCGGCCGAGCCTCGATCTGGTGGGCGGTGGCTGGCACGGCTGGGTGATCGACACGCCGATCGAGTACGCCGCGCTGGTCCTGATCGGCGCCGCCGTCCTCCTGCTCACCCCCTGGGTCGTGCGCGGTCTCGCGACGGCGAACCGCTACCTCGTTCGAGGCCTGCTCGGCAGCGACGT
>DASUMC010000169.1:0-2411 GCA_036277855.1 Actinomycetota bacterium | reverse complement strand
GAGGTGAGCTCGTCGTCCTTGACCAGGCGCTCGGAGAGGATGATCGCGTCCTCGAAGTTGTAGCCCTCCCAGGACATGAAGGCGACCATCAGGTTCTTGCCGAGCGCCATCTCGCCGAGATCGGACGCCGAGCCGTCGGCGAGCACGTCGCCGGCCTTGACGTCCTGACCCGTGCGGATCAGCGGCTTCTGATGGATCAGCGTGCCCTGGTTGGACCGCATGAACTTCTGCAGGTCGTACTCGTCGCGCCCGTCCTTGGTGGTGATGACGATGCGCTCGGCGTCGACGTAGTCGATCGTTCCGGGATTGCGGGCGATCAGCACGTCGCCGGTGTCGAGCGCCGCGCGGCGCTCCATGCCGGTGCCGACGAGCGGCGCGTCGGTCTTGAGCAGCGGCACCGCCTGGCGCTGCATGTTCGAGCCCATCAGCGCGCGGTTGGCGTCGTCGTGCTCGAGGAACGGGATCATCGCCGTCGCGACCGACCAGATCTGCTCGGGCGAGACGTCCATCAGGTCGACGTCCTCCGGCGGCACGTTCACGTACTGACCGGCGAGCGTCCGGCACAGGACCATCTCGTTTTGGAGCTTGCCGTTCTTGTCGAGCGGCTCGGTCGACTGGGCGATCAGCTTCTCCTGCTCCTGGCTCGCGTCCAGGTGCAGGATCTCGTCGGTCACCTTGCCCTTGTTCACCACGCGGTACGGAGTGGTGACGAAGCCGTGCTCGGAGATCGTCGCGTAGCTCGAGAGCGAGCCCATCAGGCCGATGTTCGGACCCTCCGGCGTCTCGATCGGGCACATGCGGCCGTAATGGGTGGGGTGCACGTCGCGCACCTCGATCGGCGCGCGCTCGCGCGTGAGGCCGCCGGCGCCGAGGGCGCTGAGGCGGCGACGGTGCGTGAGGCCCGACAGCGAGTTCGTCTGGTCCATGAACTGGCTGAGCTGGCTGGACCCGAAGAACTCCTTCAGGGCCGCCACGACCGGGCGGATGTTGATGATCGTCTGCGGCGTGATCGTGTCCGCGTCCTCGGTGGTGAGGCGCTCGCGGACGACGCGCTCCATGCGGTACAGGCCGATCCGGAATGCCTCCTGGATCAGCTCGCCGACCGTGCGCAGGCGGCGGTTGCCGAAGTGCTCGTACTCGTCGAGACGGTCGGCCACAGGCTCACGCGGGCGCGAGAGCGCCTCGGCCGCGTAGTCGGTGTACGCGCCCTCCTCCTCGCTCATGCCGAGCGCGCGCGGGAGCGTGACGAGCTCCTTGACGAGGGCGATGATGTCGTCGTGCGTGAGGACCCGGGTATCGAGATCGATGTCCAGGTTCAGGCGCGAGTTGAGCTTGTAGCGGCCGACGCGCGTGAGGTCGTAGCGCTTCGGGTCGAAGAAGAGCTGGTGCAGCAGCGAGCGCGCGGACTCGACGCTCGGCGGCTCGCCCGGACGCTGCTTCTTGAACAGCTCGATCAGCGCGCCCTCTTCGCTCTTGGTGACGTCGGTGTCCGCCTCGATCGTGTTGCGGATGTAGCCCGAGTCGTCGAAGAGCTTGAGGATCTCCTCGTCGGAGGCGTAGCCCATCGCGCGCAGCAGGACCGTGACCGGCAGCTTGCGCTTGCGGTCGATGCGGACGTAGACGCGACCCTTCTTGTCGATCTCGAGCTCGAGCCACGAGCCACGAGCCGGCATGAGATTGCCGACGAAGACCTGCTTCTCGACGTCCTTGGGCTCCATCAGGTAGGCGCCCGGGGAACGGACCAGCTGCGTGACGACCACGCGCTCGGTGCCGTTGATGACGAACGTGCCGCGGTCGGTCATCCACGGGAAGTCGCCCATGAAGACGGACTGCTCGCGGATCTCACCGGTCTCGCGGTTGATGAAGCCGACGGTGACGGTCAGCGGACGCGCGTACGTGAGGTCCTTCTCGCGACACTCCTCCAGGGACGCCACCGGCGGATCGAAGTGGAACTCGCCGAACTGGACGGCGAGGTTGCCGGTGTAGTCCTCGATCGGCGAGATGTCATCGATCGTCTCGCGCAGCCCCCCACCTTCGGGATCGACAAGCCAGGAGAACGACTTCTTCTGGATATCGATGAGATTGGGGACGTCAAGGACCTTGTCCAGCCGCGCAAAGCTGCGGCGGATGCGGGGAGCGTCAACAGAAGCCAAGACGGCGACTCCTCAGGGGTGGCTCGGAGGACGAGAGAGCGGCGCGCTCACAGACTCGACAAGCCTGATAAGGCGCGACCCGCCAAGATAGCACAGGGGGTACCGGACCCCTGTGAGGGGCGCTCGGCGCTCACGGACCCCGTCCGGCCCGGGTCCCGTATGTGGCGGGAAGGGCGCGGTGGACGGCTGCGACTATCGGCCGAGTACGGGTCAGTCTAGCGCCGGACGCAAGCGCCGCATGACCAGATGCGGTCCGGA
>DASUMC010000168.1:0-9782 GCA_036277855.1 Actinomycetota bacterium | reverse complement strand
TCCTGTCTGGACAGCACGTCCCTCAGCATGAGCTTGCCGGACTTCAGCTGACCCTTCAGCTCGGCGCGCTTCTTCCGCGCGATCGCGGCCTTCTCCAGGGCCTGCTTGCGCTGTTCATCGGTCAGGACGGGTAGGGGCATCACACCACTCCTTCGCTCGGGGGCCGGAAGCCCGCGAGTATAGCCAGGGCCCCACGAGGGCATCAACGCGACTCATGCGCTCTACCTGCAGGTTTCCGATGGGCGGCGCCGTCAGCGAACGCTCGCGAGGATGGCCCGCGCGACACCTGCCGGGTCCGTCGATCCCGTGATCGGCCGGCCGACGACGAGGTAATCGGCCCCACGTTCGACCGCTTCCTCCGGGGTGAGGATGCGGACCTGATCGTGACCGTTCGAGCCGGTCGGCCGGACGCCGGGGACGACGAGACACGCCGCCGGGCCGAGCACCTCGCGGACCGGCGCGACGTCCTCGCCGGACACGACCACGCCGTCCGCACCCGCCGCCATCGCCTCGAACGCGAGCGACGGGGCCGAGGCGAGCCCTTCCCCCGCGAGGCTGGACAGGACCGTCACCGCCAGGACCATCGGGGTGGCATGTCCAGCCTCCTCGGCCCCCCTGGCGGCGCCGCGGACCGCCGCCGCGACCATGGCCTCTCCCCCAAGCGCGTGGACCGTGAGCATCGACACCCCGAGCCGGGCGCAGTTGCGCGCCGCGCCCTCGACCGTGGTCGGGATGTCGTGCAGCTTCAGGTCGAGGAACACCCGGGCGAACGCTCGCATCCGAGACACCGCCGACGGACCGTGCGCGGCGAACAGCTCGAGCCCGACCTTGAGGATCCCGGCCTCGCCGTCGAGCCGCCGGGCCATCGCCTCCGCCGCGTCGACGTCCGAGACGTCGAGCGCGACGATGAGCGGGTTGTCCGGCCGCGGGATCACGGCGACCCGTTGCCCGCATCGAGGACACGAACGCGGCCGCGCAGCTCGCCCGGGGAGGCGAATCCCTTCTCGCGCAGGTACGCCAGGATCCCCTGCGCGATGTCCACGTGGACCGAGGGGTCGACCAGCAGCGCCGTCCCGACCTGCACCGCCCACGCACCGGCCAGCAGGAACTCGATCGCGTCCTCCGCCGTCGCGATGCCTCCGACCCCCATCACGGGCACGTTCGGCAGCGCCCGGGCTACCTGGTACACGGCCGCGAGCGCCAGGGGCTTGATCGCGGGGCCCGAGAGCCCACCGACCGGCGTGGCCGTCCGCGTCCGCAGGCGATGAGGGTCGACGGCCAGCGCCGGGACCTGATCGATCAGGGTGAGACCGAAGGCGCCGGCCCGGACACACGCCTGGGCGGTCTCGACGAGCCCAGGCAGCAGGGGAGGCAGCTTCGCGAAGACCGGCACACGGGACAGCCGGGCCACGGCCCCCACGACCTCGGTCAGCCGCTCGGGACGGATGTAGAAGGGCTGGCCCTCGCGCTCGTCGTCGGGGCACGAAACGCAGACCTCGAGTGCGACGACCCCCGGCTTGAGGTGCAACGAGCTCGCCACGTTGACGTACTCACCCAGGCTCCCGCCGGCCACCGACGCCACCACCGGCACCTCCGCCTCGCGGAGGCCCGGCAGGTCCTCCTCGACGAACGCCATCACGCCGGGATTCTGGTAGCCGACGGCCGTGATCAGCCCCGACGAGGTCTCGGACGCGCGTGGGGTGGCCCATCCCTTCGACGGCCCGAACGTGAGGCTGCGGGTCACGACGCCGCCGAGCCGACGCAGGTCGACGAGGCCGGGGACGTCGTGGCCGGTCGCCAGGCAGCCCGACGCGGAGAGCACGGGTTGCGTGAACCGCAGGCCGTTCAGATCGACGCCGAGGTGCGGCTTCACGGAACCTCGAGCCGGTTCATCCCGGCCACGTCGTGGCCACCGGGAACCCCTCGGGCGGCGTCCCGATCATTCGCTGCTCCTCCCCGATCCAGCGGTCCCAGAGGATCCGGGCCGGGTTGAAGACCGGTCCATCGATGCACGCTCGCAGGTTGTCGTAGCCCGAGCCGTCCTTGCGGATCACCGGCACGGTGCAGGTGAAGCACAGGCCGAAGCCGCACGCCATCTCCTCCTCCACGGCGACCTGCGAGGGGATCTCCCGTTCGGCACAGAACTCGGAGATCCGCTGCAGCGTCTGCCGGCCCGCCGCCGCGTAGATCACCTGCGCGCCGGTGGCCTCGACGACCTGTCCGAGCAGGTCGGTCACGCCTCCGGTCTCACCGAGACTCCCGTCCTCCGTCGCGATGACGATCGTCTGCGCCAGGCGCTTGCCCTCGATCGGCTTGAAGACGAGCTCCTGCGTCTCCGCACCCACGAGCATGTCGACGCGCTTGCCGCGGGCCCGGAGCTCCTGGCCCAGGAAGTACATCGGCGCGGATCCATGCCCCTCCGAGACGAGCAGGCATGTCGAGAGCTTCGCCGGGTACGCGAACGCCGTGCCGAGCGGCCCGATCACGTCGAGGAACTGATGCGCCTTGACCTCCGCGAGCCAACTGGACCCGCGACCGCGCGGATCGAAGACGAACTCGAGGGTGCCGGCCCATCCCCCGCGACGCGACGCCTGGTGGATCGAGAAGTGGCGCCGCAGCAGGAAGGTTCGGCCCTGGGGCATCGCGACCGAGACGAACTGCCCGGGACGGACCCGTTCGGCCACCTCGGGCGCGACGATCGTGATCGAGTGGTACGCGCCCACGCGCTTGGCGTTCAAGACCTCCGCGCGAACGCGTCTCACGGTCCGGCCTCGGGAACCCCGTGCATCATGACGCCACCCCTGCGGGGTCGTGGCCGAACATCAGCGCCTCCTGGACGGGGACCGCCTCGGCGGCCGCGTGGTACTCCTGCAGCGACCGGGGCTCTCCTGCTCCGCCCCGCACCGACTCGATCCCGCGGAGGGCCGCGAGGACGGCCGGCAGGGTCGTGATACACGGGATGCCCGCCTGCGCGGCGGCGGCGCGGATCAGCGACCCGTCGGTGCGCGGGCCGCGACCGAACGGCGTGTTCACAACCAGGTCGACCTCGGCGTCCCGGATCAGATCGACCACCGAGCGTCCGCCCTCGGAGACCTTGGACACCCTCGAGACGGCGATGCCCGCGCGTTCGAGCACCGCGGCCGTACCCCGCGTCGCCAGCAGGCGGAACCCGAGATCGGCCATGCGCTTGGCCGGGTACAGGATCGACCGCTTGTCTCGGTTCGCGACCGAAAGGAAGATCGTCCCCTCGCGGGGCAGCGAGGCGCCGCTCGCGACCAGGGCCTTGGCGAGCGCGCGTCCCGGATCGGCGTCGATCCCCATGACCTCCCCCGTCGACCGCATCTCGGGCCCGAGCAGCGTGTCGACCCCGGGGAATCGTCCGACCGGCAGGACGGCCGCCTTCACGGCGGTGTGCGGGAGCCGCAGGTAGTGCCGGGACTCGGCCGGCACGAGCCCCTCATCCCGAAGCTCGGCGATGCTCCGACCCAGCATCACGGACGTCGCCACCTTGGCGAGCGGGACCCCCGTGACCTTGGACACGAAGGGCACGGTACGCGACGCGCGAGGGTTCGCCTCGAGGACCCAGATCCGCTCGTCCTTGCTCGCGAGCTGCAGGTTGATCAGGCCGCGCACGTCGAGCCGGAGCGCAAGGCTGCGCGTGATGCGTTCGACCTCGTCCAGCTCGTCGTCGGACAGCGTCGCCGGGGGGATCTGGCACGAGGAGTCGCCCGAGTGGATCCCCGCCTCCTCGATGTGCTCCATGACCGCGCCGATGAACACCTCCGTGCCATCGCTCACCGCGTCCACGTCGATCTCGATCGCGCCCTCGAGGAACCGGTCGATCAGGACGGGGTGATCGGGCCCGGCGGCGGCGGCCCGCGCGACGAATCGCTCGAGCTCCTCATCGCCGTCGACGATCTCCATCGCACGGCCCCCGAGCACGTAGGACGGTCGGACGACGACCGGGTACCCGATCCGTGCCGCGATCGCCCGGGCCTCCTCGGGGTCGTTCGCCTCGCCGTGCTCGGGCGCGGCGATGTCGAGCTCGTGGAGAAGGGCGGCGAACTTCCCGCGATCCTCGGCGAGGTCGATCGAGGACCCGGGCGTCCCCAGGACCGGGAACCCGGCGGCCTCGAGCTCCCTGGCCATCCGCAGCGGCGTCTGCCCCCCGAACTGGCAGATCACGCCGATCGGCCGTTCGGCCTCGCACACGGCGAGGACGTCCTCGGTCGACAGCGGTTCGAAGTACAGGCGGGCGCTGGTGTCGTAGTCGGTCGAGACCGTCTCCGGGTTCGAGTTGATCATCACGGCCTCGAACCCCGCGTCCGCGAGCGCGAACGCGGCGTGCACGCAGGCGTAGTCGAACTCGATCCCCTGCCCGATCCGGTTTGGGCCGGCGCCGAGGATCAGCACGCGCGGCCGTGCGGCCGGTCGCACCTCGTCCTGTTCCTCGTAGGCCGAGTAGTGGTACGGGGTGCGGGCCGGGAACTCGCCGGCGCAGGTGTCGACCGTCCTGAACACGGGCCGGACCCCCAGCATCATCCGGCGCCTCCGGACCTCGTCCTCGGTCGCGGAGGTGAGTCGCGCGAGCCGCCGGTCGGACAGCCCGATCCGCTTGGCACGCCCGAGCTCGGGGGCCGCGACCGTCCCGAGCTCCCGTCCGTCGAGCGCCTCGACCTGCTCGGCTACCTGCGCGATCTGGTCGACGAACCACCGATCGATCCCGCTCGCGAGCGCGACCTCCTCGACCGAGCTTCCCCCCCTCAGCGCCGCCTCGACGAGGTGCAGCCGGTGCTCGCTCGGCGTCGCGATCGCCTCGAGGAGTCGGCCGTCGTCACCGGCAGCCGGTCCGCCGAGATCGACGTCGGGACGTTCGAGCGAGCGCCAGGCCTTGCCCAGCGCCTCCTTGAACGTCCGGCCGATCGCCATCACCTCGCCCACGGACTTCATTGTGGAGGTCAGCTCCGGGTCGGCCTCGGGGAACTTCTCGAACGCGAACCGGGGCACCTTGACCACGACGTAGTCGAGCGTCGGCTCGAACGCCGCCAGCGTCACGCCGGTGATGTCGTTCGGGATCTCGTCGAGCGTGTACCCCACGGCGAGGAGCGCCGCGATCTTGGCGATCGGGAAGCCCGTCGCCTTCGAGGCCAGCGCGGACGAGCGCGAGACGCGCGGGTTCATCTCGATCAGCACCTGACGGCCGGTGCGCGGATCGACCGCGAACTGGATGTTCGACCCACCCGTCTCGACCCCCACCGCGCGGATGCACGCGAGCGCCGCGTCACGCATCCGCTGGTACTCGCGGTCGGACAGCGTCATCACCGGTGCGACCGTGATCGAGTCGCCGGTGTGCACACCCATCGGGTCCACGTTCTCGATCGAGCAGATCACGACGGCGTTGTCCGCAGCGTCGCGCATCACCTCGAGCTCGAACTCCTTCCAGCCCGCGACCGACTCCTCCACCAGGATCTCGGTCACCGGGCTCGCCGCGAGGCTGCGGCTCGCGACGCGCTCGAGCTCGGCGCGGTCGCGGGCGAACCCGCTCCCGCCGCCGCCGAGCGTGAACGACGGCCGGACGATCACCGGGAACCCGAGCTCGTCCCCGAGCTCGAGCGCGCGGTCGAGCGAGCGCGCGGTCCCCGCGCGCGGCGTCTCGAGCCCGGCACGGCTCATCGTCTCCTTGAAGCCGCTTCGATCCTCGGCGCGGTGGATCGCGTCCAGCCCGGCCCCGATCAGCCCGACCCCGAGCCGCTCGAGATCCCCGGACTCCGCGAGGGCGACCGCGACGTTCAGCGCGGTCTGGCCTCCGAGGGTGGGCAGGAGCGCGTCGGGACGCTCGCGTTCGATCACCAGCAGGACCGACTCGGGCGTGAGCGGTTCGATGTACGTGCGTTCCGCGAACTCGGGATCGGTCATGATCGTGGCCGGGTTCGAGTTCACGAGCGACACATGGAACCCCTCCCGCCGCAACACCTTGCAGGCCTGGGTCCCCGAGTAGTCGAACTCGCACGCCTGCCCGATCACGATCGGGCCCGAGCCGATCACCAGGATGCGCTGGAGGTCGGAGCGCTTCGGCATCAGGCCGCCGCCATCAGCGCACGGAACTCGTCGAACAGGTGGCGCGCGTCGTGGGGCCCGGGGGCCGCCTCGGGGTGGTACTGCACGGCAAGCGCGGGGACGTCGAGGCATCGCATCCCCTCGAGCGTCCCGTCGTTCAGGTTCCAATGGGTGAGCTCGACGCGCCCGAACGCCGTCCGCACGACGTTCCGATCGCGCGGCCATCCGTCGGCCTCGACCGCGAACCCGTGGTTGTGGCTCGTGACCTCGACGCGGCCGGTCCGCAGGTCCTTCACGGGTTGGTTCGCGCCGCGATGCCCGAACGGCAGCTTGGAGGTCCGACCACCCAGCGCGAGCCCCAGGAGCTGGTGCCCGAGGCAGATGCCGAACACCGGCATCGTCCCGAGCAGCCGGCGGCACGCCTCGATCCCGTACGTCGTCGCGGCCGGGTCACCCGGACCGTTCGACAGGACCACGCCGTCGAACCCGCCGGAGCTCACCTCGGCGGCCGGTGTCGTCGCCGGGACGACGGTCGCCTCGATCCCGGCCGCCGCGAGCCGACGGAGGATGTTCCGCTTCAGGCCGAAGTCGTACGCCGCTACGCGATACACGTGACCGAGCTCGGCGCTCGCCGGTCCGACGAGATCCCGAGCGGCGTAGGGCTCGTCCGAGCTCACGCTCCTCGCGAGGTCGGAACCCTCCATCGCCGGATGCGAGCGGACGCGTTCGAGGAGCGAGTCCGCGTCGAGGTCGGCCGTCGAGACGCCGCATCGCATCGCGCCCCGGTCTCGGAGGTGCAGCGTGAGGCGGCGCGTGTCGACGCCCTCGATTCCCACGACGCCGGCGCGCGCCAGTTCGTCGGCGAGCGACCCGGTGGCGCGCCAGCTCGAGGGGGTGCGTGAGACCTCGCGCACCACGAACCCCGACACGTGCACGCGACCGGATTCGGCGTCCTCGGCGTTCGTGCCGTAGTTGCCCTGTTCCGGTGCGGTCATGGCCACCACCTGCCCGGCGTACGAGGGGTCGGTGAGCACCTCCTGGTACCCCGACATCCCCGTGTTGAAGACCGCCTCGCCGAACCCCTCCCCGATCGCCCCGAAGCCGGTTCCGCGGAACACGCTGCCGTCCTCGAGCACCAGGACCGCCGAGGGTCCTTCGATCACCTCTGCGCCTTCCCGTCGGCCACGACGAGCTCCCCGCGGAGCATCGTGTGCACGACCCGGCCCCGCAGCCTTCGACCGAGGAACGCGGAGTTCCGGCTCCTCGAGGCGAACGGTGGTTCGACCACCCACTCGGCGGACGGGTCGAAGACGACGAGGTTGGCGGGGCGGCCGGGTTCGATCGGCCCGCCGTGGTCGCCGGCGCCGAGGATCCGCGCGGGCGCGGTGGACAGGGCCTCGATCGCGCGGGACAGCGTGAGCTCGCCGGGTTCCACCAGGTGGGTGAGGACGGCCGCCAACGCGGTCTCGAGCCCGATCGTGCCGAACGGCGCCTGATCGAACTCCGCTTCCTTCTCCTCGACGGCGTGGGGGGCGTGGTCGGTCGCGATGGCGTCGATCGTCCCGTCCGCGAGCGCGGCCCTGAGCTCGCCGCGGTCCCTGCCGGCGCGCAGCGGCGGATTCATCTTCATGTTCGTGTCGTAGGTGAGGAGATCCTCCTCGCTGAACACGAGGTGGTGCGGTGTGACCTCGGCCGTGACGCCCAGACCCTCGGCCTTGGCTCGGCGCACCATCTCGACCGAGCCGGCCGAGGAGAGATGGCACAGGTGCAACCGGCCTCCGGTCAATCGCGCGACCGCCAGATCGCGCGCGACCACGACCTCTTCTGCCTCCCGTGGCTGAGCCGCGAGCCCGAGCGACGAGGAGGTGAGCCCCTCGTGCATCTGTCCGCCCTCTGCCAGCGAGGCGTCCTCGCAGTGCTCCGCGATCACCACTCCCTCGAACGCGCGGACGTACGTGAGGGCGTTGCGGAGCATGCGCGCGCTGGGCACGCAGCGCCCGTCGTCGCTGAACAGCCGGACGCCCGCGTCGACCATCTCGCCGAGCTCGGCCATCTCCTCTCCCCCGAGGCCGCGCGTGATCGCGCCGACGGGGAAGACGTCGCAGGTTCCGGCGACGCGGGCCAGCTCGAGGACCTCGTGGATCACGGCCGCGTTGTCGGCCACCGGATCCGTGTTCGCCATCGGGCAGACCGCGGTGAATCCGCCGAGCGCGGCGGCGCGGCATCCCGACTCGACGGTCTCCTTGTCCTCTCGGCCGGGTTGCCGCAGGTGAGCGTGGAGGTCGACGAGACCGGGTGCCAGCACGAGGCCGTCGCAGTCGAACACCGTCGCGTCCGCCCCCGACGAGGGCGCGATGGTCCCTCCGTCCGCGAGCACGTCGGCGACCTCGTCCGTCCCGGAGGCCGGATCGACCACCCTGGCGCCCCTGAACAGGACGGGCTCAGGCACCCGTGGCCACCTCCTCCGGCAGCCGGACGGCGCCGGCCTCCTCGGCCGATCCACCGGCCGCCCGGGGGCCGGACCCTGCGAGGAGGAGGTACAGGAGGGACATCCGTACAGCGATCCCGTTCGTCACCTGCTCCTCGATCACCGCCCGGGGCATATCGGCGACGTCCGAGTCGATCTCGACGCCACGGTTCATGGGGCCCGGATGCATCACGAGCGCGTCGTCCGGGAGCATCCCGGCCCGCTCGCGCGACAGGCCGAACCGTCGTGCGTATTCGCGGACGCTGGGAACGTACTGCTGGCGCTGACGCTCGCGCTGCACGCGGAGCATGTAGCAGACATCGAGCCCGGGCAGCACCGCGTCGATGTCGTGGCTCACCTGCACGCCCCAGGCGGGGGCGTCCGGCGGGATCAGCGTCGGCGGGCCGACGAGCATGACCTCGGCGCCCATCTTGACGAGCGCGAACGAGAGCGAGCGCCCCACGCGCGAGTGCAGCACGTCCCCCACGATCGCCACGCGGAGGCCCTCGAGCCGCCCGAGCCGGTCGCGCATGGTGTACAGGTCGAGCAGGGCCTGCGTCGGGTGCTCGTGGGTGCCGTCGCCGGCGTTCAGCACGCTGCCCTTCACCCAGCGGGTGAGCGTGAGCGGCGCGCCGCTGGAGGAATGGCGGATCACGATCGCGTCGGCGCCCATGGCCTGCAGCGTGAGCGCGGTGTCTTTCAGGCTCTCGCCCTTGGACACGCTCGAGCCGCTCGTCGAGAAGTTGATCACGTCGGCCGAGAGTCGCTTGGCGGCGAGCTCGAAGCTGATCCGGGTTCGGGTCGAGTTCTCGTAGAACAGGTTCACCACGGTCCGGCCGCGGAGCGCCGGGACCTTCTTGATGACCCTCGTGCCCACCTCGCGGAACGACTCGGCGGTGTCCAGGATTCGCACGATCTCCTGGGCGCTCACGTCGTGGATCGACAGCAGGTGTCGGTTCACGCTCGCACCCCTTCCCTCCCCGGCTCGCTCATCACCCGTTCGACCACGGAAACCGCGTCCTCGCCGTCGACCTCGCGCAGGGCAACCCGCACGTCCTCGTCCTTGCGGGTCGGCACGTTCTTGCCCACGAAGTCGGCGCGGATCGGCAGTTCGCGATGTCCCCGGTCGACGAGCACCGCCAGCTGGATCGCGGTCGGGCGCCCGAAGTCCACGAGGGCGTCCAGCGCCGAGCGGATCGTCCGGCCCGTGAACAGGACGTCGTCGACCAACACGACGGTCCACCCGTTGATGTCGAAG